>JABCYT010000487.1 GCA_013290035.1 Alphaproteobacteria bacterium | reverse complement strand
AAATGAGGCCGGCAAATTGACATCTGCGTTTCCCTCCCCTTCGCGGAGTCCGCGAAGGGGAGGTGCCCGCGTAGCGGGCGGAGGGGTCATGAGCCGCGTCACGGCTGCTCATGACCCCTCCGGCCTTCGGCCACCTCCCCAGCTTCGCTGGGGAGGAAAGGCTCAACAACGGTCCGCATGACCTTTGCCAGCATCATCATCCAGCTCCTGAACGGACTGGCCGCCGCGTCGTCGTTGTTCCTGGTGTCGGCCGGCCTGTCGCTGATCTTCGGCGTGACGCGGATCGTGAACTTCGCGCACGGCTCGCTCTACATGCTGGGCCTCTACGGCGCCTACACGCTGATCGAGGCGCTGGGTCGCACGCCGCTCGGTTTCTGGAGCGCGGTCGTCTTGTCGGCGCTCGCGGTCGGTCTGGTCGGCATCGTGATCGAAGTGCTGGTGCTGCGGCGCATCTACAAAGCGCCGGAGCTGTTCCAGTTGCTGGCGACCTTCGCGCTCGTGCTGATCATCAAGGACATCGCCCTCTGGACCTGGGGCGCCGAGGATCTCGTCGGTCCACGCGCGCCCGGCCTTTCCATGGCGGTCGAGATCCTGGATCGTCGCATCCCGGCCTACGACCTGTTGCTGATCGGCATTGGGCCGGTGGTGCTGGGCGCGATGTGGCTGCTGCTCAGCCGCACGCGCTGGGGCGCGCTGGTGCGGGCCGCCACCCAGGACCGCGAGATGGTGGGCGCGCTGGGCGTCGATCAGGCCAAGCTCTTCACCTCGGTATTCTTCGCGGGCGCCGTGCTGGCCGGGCTGGGCGGCGCGCTGCAGATCCCGCGCGAGCCCGCCAACCTCGATCTCGACCTCGCCGTCATCGCCGACGCCTTCGTGGTCACTGTCGTGGGCGGGCTGGGCAGCATCGGCGGCGCGTTCCTGGCCGCTATCCTGATCGGCGTCGCCAAGGCCTTCTGCATCGGCGTCGGCACGGCGCACTGGCTCGGTGAGGACATCGTCTTCTCCAAGCTCACCCTGGTGGTCGAGTTCCTGATCATGGCGCTGGTGCTGGTGGTGCGGCCCTTCGGTCTTTTGGGCAAGCCGCCGGCCACGCTGCGGCTCGCGGCCGATCCGGCGCCGCCGCTCAAGGCGCCGTCCTGGACCTTCGCGCTGGTCTGGCTCGCCCTGCTGCTGGCCGCGCCGCTGCTCGCCGACCGTTATGTCACCATCCTGCTGACCGACATCGTCTGCTTCGCCCTGTTTGCCGTCAGCCTGCACTTCATCATGGGGCCGGCCGGCATGGTGTCGTTCGGCCACGCCGCCTACTTCGGCCTGGGCGCCTATGCGGCCGGCCTGCTGATGAAGCGCTTCGGCCTGCCGATGGAAGCCGCGCTCATCCTGGCGCCGCTCGCCGCCGGCGCCTTCGCCGTGGTCTATGGCTGGTTCTGCGTGCGCCTCTCCGGCGTCTATCTCGCCATGCTGACCCTGGCCTTCGCGCAGATCAGCTGGTCGATCGTCTTCCAGTGGGATTCCTTCACCGGCGGCAGCAACGGCCTGTTCGGCATCTGGCCGTCGGCGTGGCTCGCCGGCAAGACGATCTACTACTACCTGGCCCTCGTCCTCTGCGGCGCCGGCATCGCGCTCCTGTGGCGCGTGCTGTTCTCGCCCTTCGGCTACGCCTTGCGGGCCGGCCGCGATTCGCCGCTGCGCGCCGAGGCGATCGGCATCGACGTGCGCGGCTTTCAGTGGATGGCTTTCGTGCTGGCCGGCGCGTTCGCGGGACTGGCCGGCGCGGTCTATGCCTTCTCCAAGGGCAGCATCTCGCCCTCGGCCATCTCGATCGCCCAGTCGACCGACGGTCTGGTCATGGTGCTGCTGGGCGGCGTCGAGACGCTCACCGGTCCGGTCGTTGGCGCGGCGATCTTCACCTGGCTGCGCGACGAGGTCGCCCGCCGTACCGAGTTCTGGCGGGCCGTGCTGGGCGCGGTGATCCTGCTGATCGTGCTGCTGTTCCCGCAGGGCCTCGTGGGCGGCCTCAAGGCGCTCGCCCTTCGTTGGTGCGAGCCCCCCTCATGAACAAAGAGGGCATGACGGCGGTTTTGCAGGTCGAGGGGCTGCACAAGGCGTTCGGTGGCGTGCAGGCCGTCGCAGACGTCTCCTTCGCCCTCGATGCCGGCGAGCTCTTGGCGCTGATCGGCCCCAACGGCGCAGGCAAGAGCACCTGCTTCAACATGCTGAACGGCCAGCTCGCGCCCGATGCCGGCATCGTGCGGCTGGGCGGCCGCGACATCGTGGGACTTAGGCCGCGCGCCATCTGGCGGCTGGGTGTTGGCCGAACCTTCCAGATCACCGCCACCTTCGCCTCGCTCAGCGTGCGCGAGAACGTGCAGATGGCGCTCTATTCCCATGCCGGCCGCCTGCGCTCGCTGCTGTCGCGCTTCGGCGCGGCCTTCGCGGCGGAAGCCGATTCGCTGCTGGACCAGGTCGGCATGCTCGACCAGGCTGGGCGGACCTGCGGCGTGCTGGCCTATGGCGACCTGAAACGGGTCGAGCTCGCCATGGCGCTCGCCAACCAGCCAAGAGTGCTGCTGATGGACGAACCCACCGCCGGCATGGCGCCGAAAGAGCGGGTCGAGCTGATGGCGCTGACCGCCCGGCTGGCGCGGGCGCGCAACATCGCCGTGTTGTTCACCGAGCACGATATGGATGTCGTCTTCGGCCAGGCCGACCGCATCATCGTGCTCGACCGCGGCCAGCTGATCGCCGGCGGCACGCCCGAAGAGGTGCGGGTCAATCCGAACGTGCGCGCGGTCTATCTCGGGAGCGTGCACTGATGCTCTCGGTCAAGGACCTGCACGCCTATTACGGCCGGGCCCACATCCTGCACGGTGTCTCGCTGGAGGCGATGGCGGGCGAAGTCGTGGCCCTGCTCGGTCGCAACGGCGCCGGCAAGTCGACCGCGATGAAGGCGATCATGGGGCTGGTGCCGCCGGCCAGGGGCGCGGTGAGCTTCGCTGGCCGGCGCATCGAGCGCCTGCCGCCCTATCGCATTGCCCGGCTGGGGCTGGGCTACGTGCCCGAGGAACGCCGCATCTTCACCGAACTGACGGTGGTCGAGAACCTCGAGGTCGGCCGCCAGGCGCCGCGCGACGGCGCGCCGGCCTGGACCGAGGACAAGCTCTTCGCGCTGTTTCCCAACCTCGCCGGCCTGCGCGAGCGGGCGGGCGGGCGCATGTCGGGCGGCGAGCAGCAGATGCTCACCATCGCCCGCACCCTGATGGGCAACCCGCGCTGCGTGCTGCTCGACGAGCCCTCGGAAGGCCTGGCGCCCATCATCGTCGAGCAGATGGCGCGCTCGATCCGGATGCTCAAAGGCGAGGGGCTGTGCGTGCTCCTGTCCGAGCAGAACTTGCATTTCTCCCAGGCCGTGGCCGACCGCGCCTACATCATCGAAAAAGGCCAGATCCGCTTCGACGGGTCGATGGCCGAACTGGCGGCCGACGCCGCCCTCCGCGAACAGTATCTTTCGGTTTGAACATGCCCCCATCAATCAATGCAGGCTCCAGGTGCGTGGCCATTGCCGCACGAATCGGTATTCCTCCCCTTCGCGGAATCCGCGAAGGGGAGGTGGCGCCGTCATACGGCGCCGGAGGGGTCATGAACCACAGTGTCGCTGTCACTCATGACCCCTCCGCCCGCTGCGCGGGCACCTCCCCTGCGCGGGTTCCGCGCAGGGGAGGGAAGTCACTTGGTCACTACGAACCTCTTTGGATTGCGCTTTAGTCATGGCCCAACGTTCTCTCACCGTCGGCATCGATGTCGGCGGCACCTTCACCGACCTTTTGGCGGTCGATCCCCGCACCAACGAGGTCAGGCTCGCCAAGGTGCCGACCACCGTCGACAACCAGGCGATCGGCTTCATGGCGGCCCTCGCTGCGGCCGGCGCCGATCCCGCCACCCTGCAGGCCATCGTGCATGGCAC
>JABCYT010000486.1 GCA_013290035.1 Alphaproteobacteria bacterium | reverse complement strand
GAGCCGGGTTGCCATGTCCTCCAGCCGCGCCTTGTGCGCGGGCAGCGCGTGGGCCAGCAGCTTCAGCGCCTCGGTTGCCGTGCCCAGCACGAAAGGATGCGCCTGCTGCGAGCACAGCCGCTCGACCGCATGGTCGACCGCCTTGAGGCCGGTCGACAGCATGAGATCCATCGGCGTGGCCAAGGTCGCGGCGGGATCGAGCACGATCACCCGCGGCACGATCAGGCGGTGGCCGAAACTCTCCTTGATGCCGTGGCGCGGATCGCTGATGCCGGCGAAGGCGTTGAATTCGGCGGCCGACAGGGTGGTCGGCACGGCGATCATGCGGATCGCATCGGCCGGCGGCTTGATCGCCTCGGCCGGCGGCGCCGCGCCGTCCCTGGGACGGCCGGCACGGTAGAGGTCGAGCGCCTCGATCGTGGTCGCGTCCTGCCACAGCGCGATCAGCATCACCTTGGCGGCATCGATCGCCGAGCCGCCGCCCACCGCGACGAGCAGATCGGCGCCGGCCTCGCGGGCGAGCTTGGCGCCCTCGATCACGCAAGGCCGCGGCGAATGGGCGGTGATGCCCGAATAGACGCCAGCGTAGCGATCGCCGAGATCGCGCACGATGTCGGCCAGCAGCGCGCTCTGCGCCACCGACTTGGTGGTCGTGACGAAGACGCGCCGCGCGCCCAGCCGCTCGGCCTCGGCCCTGAGGGCCGGCCCGGCCGGCTTGCCGTAGACGACACGCTCGATGTCCTGGTGGCCGTGGATGCCGTTCAGCATGGAGGTCTCCTTATCAGGATGACAAATGCCGTCGATAAAGCGCCAGCATGCGCTCGTAGTGTTTCTCGCAGGCCGCCTGGTTGTAGTTGCCGCGATCGGTGAAGGCGTAGCCGTGATGCGTGCCCGGCTCCGTCTCGGAGCGCGACGGGAACGGCGCTGCGGCCAACAGCTTCTCGAAGGCCGCGACCTGGTCGGGCGGAACGTAGGCGTCGTGCTCGGCGAAGGCGTAGTATCCCTCGGCCTTGATGTCCGACAGCATGAGATGCGGCGAGTCGGGCTTGTCGGTGATCAGCCACGTTCCGTAGTAGGACGCGAAGCAGCCGATGCGGTCGGGGTGCCTGGCCGCCGCCACGGTGACGAACGCGCCGCTCATGCAGTAGCCGACCAGCCCGATCTTGCCCGGCTTGGCGTCGGCCAGCGACGACAGCCCGTCGAGAATGACGCCGACATCGGCCGCCACCTTGTCGTTGGAGATCGACGAGACCATGCCGAACATCTTCTTCATGTTGGCCGCGGCGTCGGGATGGTCGCGCGTCGCGCCCAGCACGAATTCGCGCGTCCTGCGGTAGTAGAGGTTTGGCAGCAGCACGTAGTAGCCCGACTGTGCGATGCGCCGGCAGATCTCGCGCAGGCCCTCGCGCACGCCTGGCGCGTCCATCAGCATCAGCACCACCGGCAGCGGCCCGCCGTCGTCGGGCCGCACGCTGTAGGTGTTCATTGCGCCATCTTGCGTGGCGATATCCAGCTCGCGTTCGATCATCGCCGGACGGTACCGGCCCTGCGGGCCATGGTCTATAACCGCCGCTCGCAACGCAGTCCGAGGAGTGGAACGAGATGCCCGAGGCGAATCCGGGAGCGCTGGACGGCCTGAAAGTCATCGACCTATCGCGCGTGCTGGGCGGGCCCTATTGCGCCCAGATGCTGGCCGACCATGGCGCCCAGGTGATCAAGATCGAGCCGCCGCAGGGCGACGAGACCCGCCTGTGGGGGCCGCCGTTCGACAACGAGGGCATCTCCGCCTACTTCGCCGGCATCAACCGCAACAAGCGCAACATCGCGCTCGATCTCTCCAAGCCGGAAGGGCGCGACGTGCTGCTGAAGCTGCTCGACAATGCCGACGTGCTGATCGACAACTTCAAGACCGGCACGATGGAGAAATGGGGCATCGGCTACGACACCCTCGCCAAGAAATTCCCGCGCCTGGTCCATGCCCGCGTCTCGGGCTTCGGCGCCGACGGCCCGCTGGGCGGCTTCCCGGGCTACGATGCCATGGTGCAGGCGTCGGCGGGGCTGGTCTCGGTCAACGGCGCGCCGGAAGCCGGACCCGTGCGCATCGGCGTGCCGCTGGTCGACCTCTCGACCGGCATGAACGCCTGCATGGGCATCCTGATGGCGCTCTACGAGCGCAACCGATCGGGCAAGGGCCAATTCGTCGACGCCACGCTCTACGACAGCGCCGTGGCGCTGCACCAGCCGCACGCGCCCAACTACTTCATGGCGGGCCTGAAACCCAAGCTCTATGGCAACAGCCACGGCAATCTGGCGCCTTACGCCAACTTTCCGACCAAGGGCCGCAACATCGTGATTGGCGCGGGCAACGACGCCCAGTTCCGCAAGCTCGCGCAGATGCTGGGCAAGCCCGCCCTGGCCGACGATCCGCGCTTTCTCACCAACAAGGACCGGCTCGCCCACAAGCCCGAACTCGAGGCCGAGCTGCGCGCCCTCACCAAGGACCGCGACGGCGAGAGCTTCGCCAACGAACTGATGCAAAACGGTGTGCCCTCGGGCGCCGTGATGGAAGTACCCGACGTCATGGAGCATCCGCACACCAGGCACCGCGGCATGGTGTGGGAGAAGGACGGCTATCGCAACGTCGGCAACCCGGTGAAGCTCTCGCGCACGCCGCCCGCCGTGCGCAGCAAGCCCAAGACGTTCGGCGCCGACACCAGGACGGTGCTGGGCGAGCACGGCTACTCGGCGGCCGAGATCGACAAGCTGGTGGCTTCCGGCATCGCGCTGACCGGGCCCAGGAAATAGGGAGGGAGAGATGTTTCAGCCCGACCTGCTCGAGGGCAAGCGCATCCTGGTGACCGGCGGCGGCACCGGGCTCGGCCGGTCGATGGCCCAGCGCTATCTCGAGCTCGGCGCCAACGTGGTGATCTGCGGGCGGCGCGAGGATGTCCTGAAACAGACCGCCGAGGAACTCGCCGCGGCGACCCGGGGCGAGATCGAGACGGTGGGCTGCGACGTTCGCGTGCCCGACGCGGTCGAGGCCATGATGGATCATATCTGGGCCAAGCGGCCGCTCGACATCCTGGTCAACAACGCGGCCGGCCAGATCCTGGCGCAGACCAACAAGATGTCGATGCGCGCCATCGATTCCGTACTGGGCATCGTGCTGCACGGCTCGGCCTACTGCACCGTCGCCGCCGGCCGGCGCTGGATCGACGCCGGCCTGCGCGACCGCGTCGTGATGTCGATCCTGACCGTCTCCTCGCTGATGGGCGCGCCCTTCACCGTGCCCTCGGCCATGGCAAAAGCCGGCGTCCTGGCCATGACCAAGAGCCTCGCCGTCGAATGGGGTCCCAAGGGCATCCGCACCTGCGCCATCGTGCCCGGGCCCTTCCCCACCGAGGGCGCCTGGAGCCGGCTGATGCCCAAGGAGCGCGGCGGCAATGACGAGCTGATCAAGACCGTGCCGCTGCGGCGTGTCGGCAAGCACGAGGAACTGGCCAACCTCGCGGCCTTTCTCGTGAGCGACGGCGCGGCTTACATAAACGGCGATGCGATCGTGATCGATGGCGGCAAGATGCTGCAATCCGGCGGCGGCGGCGCCAGTACGCAGGCGATGATTGACTGGACCGACGAGCAGTGGGCAGCGATCCGGCCGAAGAAGAAGTAGGCGGATACAGACGGGTCAGCGTCGCTGTCTTGATTGTCCACCGGCATGGCTCCTACGTTTTGGAGGTACCGCAACAGGAGGGTAGGTAGCGCCTATGACTCCACCGGACCACAGAGGGTGACGCGGCACCGGAAAATCCGCGACCCATTCGTCCCCGGCAACCGCAACCGCGGCTTGCCGACCTCCTGAAAACAGGGAGGGGACCATGTCCCAAACGAACCCCGCCCGCCGCCAGCGGGCGGGGTTCCGTTCAGGGATCTAGCGCGCCTTCGCCTTCTCGGTATTCACCACCCGCACGGGAA
>JABCYT010000485.1 GCA_013290035.1 Alphaproteobacteria bacterium | reverse complement strand
TGGCCCGCGTCTTCTCGCCCTATGACTTGAGTATCGGCGCGCCCAATCCGCTGACCAAGGTCCTGGCCGAGTCGATCGACTTTGCACGCCTCGCCAAGGCGCCGATCAAGCTTTTCATCACGGCGACGAACGTGCGGACCGGACGGCCGCGCGTGTTCCGCAACGCCGAACTCTCGCCCGATGCGCTGCTCGCCTCGGCCTGCCTGCCGTCCATGTTCAAGGCGGTGGAAATCGACGGCGAAGCCTATTGGGACGGCGGCTACTCGGGCAATCCGACCATGACTCCCCTGGTGCAGGAATGCGTGTCGGACGACACGATCATCATCGGCATCAATCCGGTGGAACGCCCCGGCGTCCCGCAATCGGCCCGCGACATCCTGAACCGCCTGAACGAGGTATCGTTCAACGCGGTGTTGCTGAAGGAACTGCGCATGATGGCCCTGCTGCGCCAGGTCGCTTCCGCCGGCAACAGCGAGGTGGCGCATTGGTCGCGCATGCGCATCCACCTGATCCGCAGCGGCCTGCTGGACGATCTCGGCTCGTCGTCGAAGCTCAACGCCGAATGGGCGTTCCTCACCCTGCTGCGTGACGAGGGCCGGCGCGCGGCAGACGCTTTCCTGGCCGAGCACGGCAACGATCTGGGGCGGCGCTCCACCCTCGACATTGATCGGCTGCTGGAAGGCGTCTGATGGGCCTTGCCGGCGTCCTGCTCGGCCTGGCGCTGCTGGTCTGGCTGGCCTTCCGCGGCTGGACCGTGCTGCTGCTCGCGCCGGCGGCGGCGCTGCTGGCGGCGTCCTTCGCCGGCGAGCCCTTGCTGGCGCACTGGACGCAGACCTTCATGGGCAGCGCCGCGCAGTTCCTGGCGCAGTTCTTCCCGCTGTTCCTGATGGGCGCGCTGTTCGGCAAGCTGATGGAGGACAGCGGCTCGGTTTCGGCCATCGCGCGCTGGATGACCGAGCGCCTCGGCACCGGCCGCGCCATCCTGGCCGTGGTGCTGGCCGGCGCGCTGGTCACCTATGGCGGTGTCAGCCTGTTCGTCGCCTTCTTCGTGCTGGCGCCGATGGCCGAGGCGCTGTTCCGCGCTGCCGCCATCCCGCGCCGCTTGATGCCGGCGGCGATCGCGCTCGGCACCTCGACCTTCACCATGTCGGCGCTGCCGGGGACGCCCGCCATCCAGAACGCGATCCCGATGCCCTTCTTCGGCACGACGCCCTTTGCAGCCCCTGGCCTGGGCGTGATCGCTTCCACCATCATGCTCGGCTTCGGCCTGTGGTGGCTGGGGCGCGCAGCCGCTGCGGCGCTGCGCCGGGGCGAGGGCTTCGGCGATGCGACGCCCGTGCCCGTGGATGCCGCCGCGGACGATCCGCTGGTGCGCGAGCGAACGACGACGGCGCACGCCTTCGACCCGGCGGAGATCCATCATTCACAAGCGAGCGAAACGCCGCCGCCCATCGTGCTGGCGGCCCTGCCGCTGGTCGTGGTTGTGGCCGTCAACCTCCTGATGTCCTTCGTCGTCCTGCCGCGCATGGACACCGCCTTCCTCGCCGAGCCGCGCTGGGGCGCCACCTCGCTCTCGGCCGTCGGCGGGGTGTGGTCGGTGGCGGTGGCCCTCGCTGCGGCGATCGTGGCGCTGTTGCTTTTGACGGGACGGCGCCTGCCCAACCTGCGGCAGAGCATGGATGCCGGCGCCAATGCCGCGGTCCTGCCGGCCTTCAGCGTGGCGAGCCTGGTGGGGTTCGGCGCCGTGGTCGCGGCCCTGCCGGCGTTCGCGCTGGTGCGCGGCTGGGTGCTGGGCATCGAAGGCGGGCCCCTGGTATCGCTCGCCGTCGCCACCAACGTGCTCTCGGCGCTGACCGGTTCGGCGTCGGGCGGGCTCACCATCGCGCTCGATGCGCTGGGTCCGACCTACATGCAGCTTGCCCAGCAGCACGGGATCGAGCCGGCGCTGCTGCACCGGGTCGCGGTGATCGGCGCGGGCACGCTCGACAGCCTGCCGCACAACGGCGCCGTGGTGACCCTTTTGGCGGTCTGCGGTTCGACGCATGCCAAGAGCTACTTCGACATCGTCATGGTGGGAATCATCGGCGCGCTTGTTGCGCTCGTCGCCGTGATCGCGCTCGGCAGCCTGTTGGGTTCATTCTAGCAGGTGGCACACACTTAGCGCGCCGGTACCGCTCGAGTTTAGGCAGCGATGCCTGGAGGATGGAAGGATCTTCAGGAGCCTCGTTGCCACGACCGTAGTCGCTGGAACACGACGTACAGCAGTGGGATCAGAAAGACGCCCAGCGTCGTCGCCGCGATCATGCCGCCGAACACCGAGGTGCCGATATCCCGGCGGGTCAGCATGGCAGCTCCCGCCGCGACGACGAGCGGAAAAAGCCCCAGCACGAAGGCGAGGCTGGTCATGAGAACCGGCCTGATTCGCATCCTTGCGCCCGCGATCGCCGCTTCCTCGACAGAGACGCCCTGGGCGTGCCGATCCATGGCGAATTCGATAATCAGGATGGCATTCTTGCTGGCAAGCGCAATCAGGACGACGATGCCAATCTGCGCAAACAAGTCGTTGGTCAATCCGCTGATGCGAAGCGCCAGCAAGGCGCCCACAAGCCCGATCGTCACCGAGAGCAGAACGGCAAGCGGCATGGCCCAGCTTTCGTAGAGAGCAACCAGGAAAAGGTAGGCGAA
This sequence comes from Alphaproteobacteria bacterium, assembly GCA_013290035.1. Taxonomy (GTDB): domain Bacteria; phylum Pseudomonadota; class Alphaproteobacteria; order Reyranellales; family Reyranellaceae; genus Reyranella. Next base: position 1,291 of record JABCYT010000485.1, on the reverse strand, counting down.
CAATACGGCAATCCCGAGAATGTAGCCGGTTTGTCCCGCGACCTGACGCTCCTGCAGCGCGGTGCCGGTCCACTCGAAGGTGTCGCCGGCCGGCAGCACCTGCTGCGATATCCGCTCCATCGCTGCCAGCGCCTCGCCGGAGCTGCGTCCCGGTGCGGGGGTGCCGTTGAAGGTGACGGCCCGGAGGTTGTTGTAGCGCGTGATCTGCTGCGGCCCGATGACTGGCTTGGCCTGCAACAACGAGCGCAAGGGCACCATCTCGCCTTTGGCGTTCGCCACATTGATGCGATAGATGTCGTCGATTTGGCTGCGATCGCCCGCGCCGGCCTGCATGTTGACCTGCCAGATCCGCCCGTAGGCGTTGAACTGATTGATGTAGAATCCGCCGAGAGTCGCCTGCAGCGCCAGGAACACGTCGCTCACGGCAACGCCGAGGATTTGCGCCTTGTTGCGATCGATATCGAGATAGATTTGCGGCGTCTCGGCATTGTAGGTGCTGAAGACGGAGGCGAGCTCCGGCTGCTGATTGGCCGCGAAGATCAGCGCCCGCATCGTCGCGGCAAGTTCGCTCGGACTTTGCTCGCCGATGGCTTCGAGTTCGTATTGGAACCCGCCCGTCGATCCCAGGCCGATGATCGGCGGAAGGTTGAAGGGCAGGACATTGGCGCCGGGGATGCCGATCGACTTCTGCCTGACCGCCGCCATGATGGCGGTCACCGATTCGGACGGGCTCGTCCGTTGCTCGAACGGCAGCAGGCGGACGATCAGAAACGCGCTGTTGGACAACGCCGTGGAGTTGAGCTGGCTGAAACCCACGATGGCCGTGACGGCAGCAACACCCTTCTGGGCAAGAATGATCTTCTCGACTTGGCTTGCAACAGCGTCGGTGCGGTTCAGCGAGGCCGCGGGCGGGAGCTGGACCTCGGTGAAGAAGGCGCCCTGGTCCTCCTCGGGAAGGAACCCGGTGGGGACCGTCTGGAAAAGCACAAAGGCGGCGGCGGCGGCGAGCGCGATCACCGGCAGGCTGAGCATCGCAAACTTCACGATTCGTCTTACGAGCTTCGCATAGCCGTCCTGAATCCATTCGATCGCCCGCCCAACCTTCACCATGGGGCCGCGCTGGATGGCCGGCCGCAGCAGCATCGAGCACAAGGCGGGGCTGAGCGTCAGCGCGTTGATGGTGGAGATGATCACCGCGGCGGACACGGCCGCCGCGAACTGGCGAAACAGCACGCCGGCCAGGCCCGGGATGAAACCAATGGGCACGAACACCGACAGCAGCACGAGGCTG
>JABCYT010000484.1 GCA_013290035.1 Alphaproteobacteria bacterium | reverse complement strand
TGTCCCATGACTCCGTCGCTGTCTCCGCCGGGGAGTGGTAGCGTCGCGTCGTTCCGGACACCCATCCGCTCGGACGGTCGGGTGCGTTCGTCCGATTTCCACCTATCAGCGTGAGGAGAGTGCATGGCGTAACTGACGACACAGGGAGCGAAACATGAGAACCAACAGGCGTAATTTCCTGGCCGGCGTATCGGCCGCTACAGCGCTTTCGACAAGTCGCGTGGCCTTTGGTCAAAAGAAGTACGACACGGGCGCGACCGACACCGAGATCAAGATCGGTCATACCAACCCCTATAGCGGGCCTGCTTCTTCCTACAGCTCGATCGGCAAGCTGCATCAGGCATACTTCAAGATGGTCAACGAGACCGGCGGCATCAACGGCCGCAAGATCAACTTCATCAGTTACGACGACGGCTATCAGCCGCCCAAGACCGTGGAGATGATCCGCAAGCTCGTCGAAGAGGACCAGGTGCTCGCCTGCTTCAACATGACGGGCACGCCGTGCAACTCTGCTATCCACAAATACATGAACCAGAAGAAGGTACCGCAGCTCTACGTCGCCACCGGCGCCTCGAAGTGGGGCAACCCCCAGGAGTTCCCGTGGACCATGGGCTACCAGCCCGACTATCACACCGAAGGCATCATCTACGCCAAGCACATCCTGACCAACGTCAAGGACGCCAGGATCGGCGTGCTCTACCAGAATGACGACTACGGCAAGGATTACTTCAACGGCATCAAGGACGGACTCGGCAAGGAGGCCGGCCGCTTGGTCAAGGTCGTCACCTACGAGGTGACCGATCCGACGGTCGACAGCCAGATCATCGAGCTGAAGAACTCGGGCGCCAACGTCTTCTACAACGTGTCGATCTCAAAGTTCGCCGCCCAGGCGATGCGCAAGGCGGCCGACCTGGGATGGAAGCCGGTGCAGTACATGAACAACGTGGCGGCGAGCGTCGGCACGACCATGAAGCCCGCTGGCTTCGACAACGTGCAGGGCGTGCTCACCGCGGCCTGGCTGAAAGACCCCACCGACCATCAGTGGGACAACGAGCCGGACATGAAGGAATGGCGCGCCTTCATGGCGAAGTACATACCCGCCGGAAACCTGGCCGACGGCAGCTACGTCTATGCCTACGGCGCGGCGACGCTGATGCGCAAGACGCTCGAGAAGTGCGGCGACGTGCTGACGCGCGAGAACCTGATGAAGCAGGCGGCAAGCCATCACCTGCTTCACCTGCCGGGCCTCTTGCCGGGCATCACCGTCTCGACCAGCCCGACCGACTTCTATCCGGTCCAGGCCGTCCAGCTGTCGCGCTTCAAGGGCGAGACCTGGACGCTGTTCGGCGACGTGATGCACAACGAGAGCACCTGAGCCAGGTGTCCTCCCCCGTCTTCGGGGGAGGTGTCGGCGCTTTACGCCGCTGGAGGGGTCATGGGCGGCAGGCTGGCTCATGACCCGATCGTCGCCGTATGACGGAGACACTTCCCTTGCCGGACTCCGCAGGACCGGCGAACTCGCCCATAACCATTGGCTGCCCGGCGCCACCTACGAGGTGACCCGCTCGTGGTGACAGCGTCGTCCTGAGGCGCCCTGATCAGGGGCATGGCGGCGGCCTTTTTGCCCGGCTATCCTCGGCGCGGCCACGCACCCTGAGGCAAATCCCATGACCACGAGCATCGAAGGCGCGGAACTCACGCAAGTCGGCCCCGGCACGGCGATGGGCGCGCTGATGCGGCACTACTGGCTGCCGGCGCTGAAGTCGTCGGAGCTTGAACGCGACGGTGCGCCGCTCCGCCTCATGCTGCTCGGCGAGAAGCTCATCGCCTTCCGCGACAGCGCGGGCCGGGTGGGCGTGATGGACCAGCGCTGCCCGCATCGTTGCGCCTCGCTGTTCCTCGGCCGCAACGAGGAGGGCGGCATCCGCTGCATCTATCACGGCTGGAAATACGACGTAGCCGGCAACTGCATCGACATGCCGAGCGTGCCCGAGCATCAGGATTTCAAGCACAAGGTGAAGGCCAAGGCCTATCGCGTCGTCGAACGCGCCGGCCTCGTCTGGGTCTATATGGGCGAACGCGCCGAGGCGCCGCCGCTGCCCGGCTTCGAGGTGCTTGACCTGCCGCCGGACGAGATCAACGTCAGCCTGATGCAGCGCAACTGCAACTGGCTGCAGGCGCTCGAAGGCGAGATCGATACCGCGCATTTCGGCTTCCTGCACGGCGGCCACGTCAAGCCCGAGGACGTGCCGGAGGACGAGCCGTTCTACAACACCATCACCAACCGCGCGCCGCACTACCATGTCGCCGACGCGCCGTGGGGCACGCAATATGCCGGCTACCGCAGCGCCGGTCCCGGCCGCACCTACTGGCGCTTCGCCAACTCCCTGTTCCCCTGCTGGTCGCAGGCGCCCAACGGCGAATTTTTAAGCCACATGCATGCCCGCGGCTGGGTGCCGCTCGACGACGGCCACACCATGTTCGTCTTCATCTGGTGGAAGCACGCCAGGTCGGCGCAAGCCCTGCCGCAGCCCACCTTCAGGGACGGCACGCCGATCGGCGGCACCGGTCGCGGCGGCATCAAGATGCTGCCCAACACCACCGATTGGCTCGGCCGCTGGCGCATGGCGATGAACGAGGGCAACGACTGGGGCATGGACCGCGACGCGCAGCGCCGCAACGCGATCTACAGCGGCATCGACGGCATCCACCTGCAGGACCAGGCGATCACCGAGAGCATGGGCCCGGTCACCGATTTTGGCTTCGAGCACCTCGCCCCCTCGGACCAGATGATCACCCGCACGCGCCGCCGCCTCCTGCTCGCCGCCCGCGCCTTGCGCGACAAGGGCGAACGGCCGGCCAGCGTCGACGACCCGGGCGTCTATCGCGCCGCGCGCAGCGGCTACTTCATCGCGCCCGACGACCAGGCGCCGTGGCGGGACGTTTACGACCGGACGCTGGCAGCCGCGGTCCATCCGCCGCGCGCCGTCGTTTCCTGAACCGCACGGCTCGCAGGATCGCGCCATGAAATTCGGAGTCACCGTCGCGCCACGCGTGTCGGACTGGAAGCTGTTCGTCGACCTCGAGACGATGGGCTACGACTGCGCCTGGGCGGCCGATTCGCAGATGCTCTACTCCGACGCCTACGCGGTGCTGGCGCTGGCGGCGGCCAACACCTCGCGCATCCGGCTCGGCACCGGCGTCTCGGTGGCGGGAGTGCGGCTGGCGCCGGTCACCGCCCATTCGATCGCCACCATCAACCAGCTGGCGCCCGGCCGCGTCTTTCTCGGCATCGGCACTGGCCACACAGCGATGCGCGTCATGGGCAAGGATCCGGTGAAGGCGGGCGCCTTCCGCGAGTATCTGCGCGTGCTGCGCGCGCTCCTGCATGGCGAGGAGATCGACTACGCGCTGGGTGACGGCGCCCAGGCCGCTGAGCGCACCGACATCCGCTTCCTGCATCCCGACCAGGGCTTCATCGACGTCGCCCACCCGGTGCCGATCTACGTCGCGGCCGACGGTCCGCTGGCGCTGAAGACCGCCGGCGCCTACGGCGACGGGCGCGTGTGCTCGCACAACCAGACCAAGGCGCGGCTGCAAAAGAGCTTGGAGACGATGCAGCAGGGCGCCGCTGCCAACGGCCGCACCTTGCCGGCCGACTTCCACACGGCGGCGCTCAGCTACGCCTGCGTCCTGCAGCCCGGCGAGAGCATGACCTCGGACCGCGTCATCGACGAGATCGGCCCGATGGCGGCTGCAACGCTGCATTACTGGTGGGAGCTCTACGAAAAGGACGGCGACACCAGCACCGTCGCTCAGCGCTGCCGCAACCTGTGGGACGAATATCTCGCCTTTACCCAGAAGATGGAGACGCCGCCCGCCAAGCGCTACCAGCAGGTCCATCTCGGCCATTGCGCCTTCCTGCCGCCCGAGGAACGCCGCTTCATCACCGAGGACCTGATCCGCTCGACCGGCGGGCTG
>JABCYT010000483.1 GCA_013290035.1 Alphaproteobacteria bacterium | reverse complement strand
GCAGCGGCCCAGAAGTGGTACGCTATGCTGACGTTTCCCGGGAGGAAATCGAATGACCTATGACCTTGTCATCAAGAACGGCATCGTGGTCGACGGCACGGGCGCCCGGCGATACCAGGCCGATGTCGCGATCGCGGACGGCAAGGTGGCCGAAATCGGCAAGGTAACGGAAGGGGCCAAGCGCACCATCGACGCCCACGGGCTGGTCGTGGCGCCGGGCTTCGTCGACCCGCATACCCACTACGACGCGCAGATCTGCTGGGACGGCGCGGTCACGCCCTCGTCGTGGCACGGGGTGACCAGCGTGGTGATGGGCAATTGCGGCGTCGGCATCGCGCCGTGCAGGCCCGCGACCCGCGAGATCGCCATGAAGGATCTCGTGAACGTCGAGGGCATTCCGTTCGACGTGCTGAACAAGGGCATCACCTGGGACTGGGAAACCTTCCCGGAATTCATGGACGCCGCCGCGGCCCGCAAGCCGTCGCTCAACCTCGCCTTCATCGCACCGCTGACGCCGTTCCGGCACTACGTCATGGGTGAAGCCTCGATGGAACGCGCGGCCAACCCGGAGGAAACCGCGAAGATCGCCAGGCTGATCGGCGAGGCGATCGACGCCGGCGCGCTCGGTTTCTCCTCGACGACGCTCAACCAGCATATGGGCTTCGAGGGCAAGCCGCTGGCCTGCCGCAACGCCAGCCGCGAAGAGCTGAAGGCGTACGCCAACCAGTTGAAGACGCGCGGCAAGGGCGCGATCGAGATCGCGCTCACCCGCCAGGTCGGCGTGCTCGAGGACGACCAGTGCGAACTGCTCGATTTCCTGCTGACCGAGAGCGGCCGGCCGGTGACCTTCATCGCCCTGTTCGACCGCGACGACATTCCCGAGGCGGTGCGCGACACCTTGCGCCGCGCCGCTCCCATGATCGCCAAGGGCGCCAGGCCGCAGACCTCGCCGCTGCCGCTGACCCGCGAAGTCGACATGGCCAATCCCTTCTCCTTCGCCGCCTTTCCGGCGTGGAAGCGGGTCTTCGCCGATACCTCGAAGGCGGCGCAGAAGCTCGTCTATGCCGATCCCGCCTTCCGCAACCAGTTCCGCGAGGACCTCAAGAATCCGACGGGCTTCGGCAACTGGGGCCGCATCGGCGTCTACAGCGTGCGCAATCCCGCGCTGAAGCCGCTGGAAGGCAAGTCGATCGCCGTGATCGCCCAGGAGCAGGGTAAGGACGGCGTCGATGCCTTCCTCGACCTCGTGCTCGCCGACAATCTCGAATGCGAACTCACCATGGCCTCGTGGAACACCCGCGAGGATCGCATGCGCGAACTTTTGAACAACAAGGCCATCCTGATGGCGCTGGGCGACGGTGGGGCGCATGTCGACATGCTGTGCGACGCCGGCTATCCGACCTATCTGCTCGGCACCTGGGTGCGCGAGAAGCAGGCGATTACGCTGGAAGAGGGCGTGCGCAGGCTGACCTCCGATCCAGCCGACCTGTTCGGCCTCAGGGATCGCGGCCGTCTCGCCCAGGGCGTGCCGGCCGACGTGGCGATCTTCGATCCCGCGGCGATCGGCTCGAACAATCACGGCGAGCGCCGCTACGACCTTCCGGGCGGCGCCAAGCGCATCGTCATGCCCTCGCGCGGCGTCGAATACACGATCGTCAACGGCGCGCTCACCTGGGAGCAGGGCAAGCTCAACGAGGCCAAGGCGGGCAAGGTGCTGCGCGGATAGGACCGGCTCACTTCCTTACGGGGGCGTAGAAGACGCTGTCGATCTCGACGATATCGTCGTCGAACAGGCGCTGGACCTCGATCATCGTGCGCGGCGGATAGGGTGGCTTGCCCCAGAGCTCTGCCTGTGCCTTTTCCACCATCGGGGCGAAGCGGTGCAGGTCGCTGACGTAAACCGTGAGCCGTACGCAATCCTGCAGGCTGGCGCCCTCCGATTGGGCAATCAGCCTGATGTTGAGGAAGGCCTGGCGAATTCGGGCCTGGGGGTCCTGCACCAGCGTGTTGGTCGCCGGATCGATGCCCTGCATCCCGGCGACAAAGACAAAGTCACCGGCCCGCGTGCCGAGACTCCAGGTTCCTTCCGCCTTGATGGCGCCGGGAGGGTTGAGTGTTTTGACGCCGTTGGGCGACGGCGATTGCGCGACGGCGCCGCTCGTCGCCATCGCCAGGGCGATCACGCAAGCAAGAGGCAGGCGGGTCATGCGCCGTGCGGATCGGCGACCAACGGCCATTGCGCCTTGTTGGCCTTGGTGTAGGGCAGCAGCGACCAGTCCGGCATCAGCGCGCCGGGGGCGGCGACATAGACGACTTCGCTGGCGATCGGCGCGTAGGCGGCATGGAAGTGCTGCATGGACTTCACGACCACGACCTTCTTGGTCGCCGGATCGACGCCCAGCTTGGTGAAACAGTCGCGGCTCAGGCACTGCGTGCGCTTCGAGTTGACGATCACCGTCACGCCCTCGATCTCGAGCGCCGCCGCATCGCCGATCGAGCCCACGGTCTTGCGGTCGCCGCCGAACTCGATGGTGACATTCTTCGCGAGCTTCAGCACTTTGGCCCGCGCATCGACCGGAGCGCCGGATTGCGGGCCGAGCTTGCCGCCGAGGCGAATATCGAGCTCGGCGCCTTCGCCGACCTCGAAAGCAAGCTTGACCGCGCCGGGATCCCAGATCATGCCGACCGCGGCGTCCTTCACCTTGCGGTCGAGCAGGGCCTTCAGGATGAAGGTCGAGTCCGATGCCGCACCGCCGCCGGCGTTGTCCGACACGTCGGCCAGCACCATGGGCTTGGACAGGTTGTGCGAGCTCACACGCGCCATCGCCGCGTCGAGCGAGACATAGGGCGGCTGGATGACCTCGCGCATGGCGAAGAATTCCCGGCCGAGCTCGCGCGCCAGGCGCTCGGCTTTGGGCCGGTCGCCGTCGGTGATGGCGATGATCTTGCTGCTCATCTCCTTGATATCGGACCACGGGAAGCCGTGGGCGACCGACAGCGACAGCACGCCGTCCTTGCCTTCCAGCGCCGAAAGCTTGTCGACGAAGCCGCGCATCGGCTGGCGCGTCGTGTGGAACACGCCGATCATCCGGCAGTCCCAGGCGGCCATGACGGGCCTGGTGCGGCCTTCGATGGCGCCTTCCATCACGGCGAACAGATCGTCGGCGCGCTCCGGCACGTCGATGTGCGGATATTCCTTGAACAGCACCAGCGCCGTCGCGTCCCGCAGGGTGCCCTCGCCGATGTTGCAATGAAGATCGAGCTCGGCGCCCACCGGAATGTCCGGCCCGACGATCTTGCGCACGGCGGCCAACAGGTCGCTTTCGCAGTCGTCGTAGCCCTCGGCCACCATGGCGCCGTGCATGGACAGCAGCACGCCATCGACCGGCATCGCCGCCGCGAGGTCGGCCAGGATCTCGTCGCGGAAGGATTCGTAGACCTTCTTCACCGTCTTGCCGGCGGGCATGGCGAAAGCGCACAGGCTTTCGACGACCTGCCATCCCTTGGCCTCGGCGCGACCGCGCCACACCGCGAGGGGGGCGCCGAACATCGGCACGTTCTCGCCATAGCTGCCTTTGCGGTAGAGGCAGGTCTCCTCGAAGAGCTGATATCCGGTGGGAATGGAAGCGAAGGTATTGGTCTCGGTGCCGAGCGTGGCGGTGAAGATCTTTTTCATGGGCGGCGATCTTGGCGGCGCCCCGGCGCATTCGCAAGCACGTCACGACGGCGGCATTGCCGCAATCACGTCGCTGACAAGACGCGCCACCGTGTCCATGTCGTCGCGCGGCGTGCGGGCGTAGCCGAACCGGGCGACGACCAGCCGCCGCGACGGCACGACGATAATGTACTGTCCGTAGGTGCCGCGGGCCATGAAAGCGTCGGCCGGGATGCCGTGGCCGATGCGGTACTGCGCGCCGGCCCCGCCGCCGCGGTTGGTCCAGAAGCCCGCGGCATAGCCGAATTGTCCGCTGCCGGGTGTCTGG
>JABCYT010000482.1 GCA_013290035.1 Alphaproteobacteria bacterium | reverse complement strand
CGGCCAAGCTTCGCCGCCGGCTTCGCTCTGGAAACGTGGATCGACCCTTGGTTCATTAGCGGCGATCTTGGCCTGCGCAAACCGTCAGCGGAGATTTACCAGTTGGTCACAAAGCGACTTGCCACGCGACCGCAGGATATCGTGTTTGTCGACGATCGGCCCCGCAATCTGGATGCCGCAGCGATGCTTGGCTATCGCACGGTCCTGCTCGACCTACGCGGCGACAGGCCGGCTCATCCCCACCGAGCTATCCGGCGATTGGCAGACTTGCTTTAGACCGGCCGGTGTTCGGCGGCGGCACCCTTCCCGGTCATGTTCCCTCTTCGGCGAGCATCTCGGCGTAGCGGAAGATCTCGGTGTGATCGGCGGCGACCCCCAGCTTGCCGTTGGCGTCGTTCCAATAGGCCACGGCGCGCTGCAGCATCGGCATGTTGAGCTCCAGATGCTGGGCCACCTCGCCCGCGGTGCGCAGGTCCTTGGCCATCAGGCCGGTGGTGAAGCCGGCAGCGAAAGTCCGCGAGACCACGAACTGGCGGCCCTTCACCTCGGTGGCCTTGCTCTTGCCGGTCGAGCTGTTGAACACGTCGACCATGGTGCCGGGATCGAGGCCGAAGGCCTCGCCCACCACCAGCGCCTCGCACATCGCGACCAGTCCCGCCGCCGACAGGTAATTGTTGAGCGCCTTCATCGTATGGCCCGCGCCGGCAGGCCCGCACAGCGTGATGGTCCTGCCCATGGCGGCGAAGACCGGCCGCGCGCGTTCGAGGTCGGCGGCGGCCCCGCCGACCATGATGCTGAGCGAGCCGTCGATCGCGCGTTTCACGCCGCCCGACACCGGCGCGTCGAGCAGCGCCACGCCGGAGGCGGCGAGATCGCGCGCCAGCTTCTGGGTGTCGACGGGATTGGACGAGCTCATGTCGAGCACCAGCGCACCCGCCACCAGGCCCTCGCGCGCCGCATCGCGGCCCTCGATCACCGCCTGCCGCACGATCTTGCCGTCGGGCAGCATGGTGATCAGCGCATCGGCGCCTTGCGCCGCCGCCTTGGGCGAGGCCGTCGCCAGGGCCGATGGATGGGCGCCGATGAAATCCGACACGGCCTTTTGCGAGATATCGAACAGGCGGAGCTTGAACCCGGCCTCGACGAGGCGTGCCGCCATCGGGCGACCCATCATGCCGAGGCCCAGGAAGGCAATGGTGGCGGGCGGTGCGAGCGGGGTCATGAGCGTCCTTCGGCTGTGAGGTCGTATTCATAAAGCGGCAGGGTGCGGCCGGGAATGGCGTCGGACGGCGCGTTCCGCACAAAGCGCGCACCCATGCGTTCGTAGAACGGCGCGGCGTTGGGATCGGCGAGGATGGTCATGCGGCGATAGCCCAGCCGACGCGCCAGCGTGACGGCTTCTTCGAACAGCGCCCTTCCGGTGCCGCTGCCGATCGCCGGCGGATCGACGAACATCAGGGCGAGCTCGGCCATGTCACCGTCCTCGGCCACGCTCACCGTACCGATCGCGCGGCCCGCGGCATCGGTCGCGACCAAGACGCGGCCCGCCGCGATACTGGCCTCGCTCACCGTCAAGGCCGCCGCGCACAGATGCATGAACTCGGCGTCATAGCCCCAATGCGCCTTCGACCGCACGCAGAGCGCGGTCAGGCTCTCACTTTCGGCGGGCTCGGCCTCGCGGATAAGCATTGTGGCCTCATGTCATCCTGAGCGCAGCGAAGGATCTTATGCCTATTGCAAGTGGCAATGAGGTCCTTCGCTGACGCTCAGGACGACAAGGAAGTCAGACGCCACGTTCCTTGAACACGTCGCGGGCGGTCTTGAAGGCGTCGAGGCCGGCCGGGATGCCGCAATAGATGGCGACCTGCAGGAAGATCTCCTTGATCTCCTCCTTGGTGAGCCCGTTGGTCAAGGCGCCGTTGACATGCAGCTTGAGCTCCGGCCCGCGATTGAGCGCCGCCAGCATGGCGAGGTTCAGCATCGAGCGCGTCTTCTTCGACAGGCCGGGGCGCGTCCAGACATAACCCCAGCAATATTCGGTGGTGACATCCTGGAACGACATCATGAAGTCGTCGGCGCTCGCCATCGAATTGTCGACGTAGGTCGAGCCCAGCACAGCTTTGCGCACCTTCATGCCGTCGTCGTAGAGCTGCTTGTTGCGCGGGTTGGCTTTCGCGGTCTTGGCCTTGGCCATCTGTCGTTCCTCCGGTTCAATGGGACCGCAGGACTTTATCAGATCGCGAGATGACGGGTCTGCTGCCTTGCCTCGACGTTCAGTCCCTTGGCCTGTGCCCGCTGGCAGAGGTCCTCGATGGTGATGTTGTCGAGCTGCGCCATCATGTCGTCGCGCAGCTTCTCCCACATCGGCCACACGACCTCATGGGCGAGCGGCGAGCCGATCGCCAGGTCGTTGGGCTCGGTCTCCGCCTCGAGCTTGCGCACGACGCGGACGACCTCGCCCAGGGTGATGCGCTGCCGCTCGCGGCCCAGGCGATAGCCGCCGCGCGGCCCGCGCTTGCCGCTCAGGATGCCGGCCCGCACCAGATGCTGCAGGACCTGCTCGAGATACCTTTTGGGAATGCGCTGGCGCTCGGTGATGTCGCCGCTGCGCACCGGATGCTCGCCGACGTGGAACGCCACGTCGAGCACGGCCTCTATGGCAAACATCGTTTTCTTGCTGAGCCGAGGCATCCCCTGCTTCCTCTCTCAGGCCGTCTTTGCCGACCCCACCGTCACTCCCGTCGATCCGAAACCCCCGGCGCCACGCGCCGTCCGGTCGAGCTCGCTCACTTCACGCCATACCGCCCGCGCGTGGCGGGCAATGACCATCTGTGCAATTCGCATGCCGCGCGTGATCCGAAATGGCTCGGCCGAGATTGATCAGGATCACGCCGACTTCGCCCCGGTAGTCGGCATCGATGGTGCCGGGCGCATTGGCCACCGTGACGCCGTGCCTGGCCGCCAGCCCTGAACGCGGCCGAATCTGGGCCTCGAAGCCTGGCGGCAGGGCAATCGAAAGGCCGGTCGGAACGATCCGGCGCTCCAGCGGGCCCAACTCGATGTCCTGGTCGATCGCGGCCAGAAGGTCGGCACCCGCGGCTGCGGCCGACGCGTAGTCGGGAAGCTGCAGGTCGCGGCCGTGGGCCAGGCGCACGACCTCGATCTCGACGCTTTCGACCCCTTTCACTCCGCTGCCTCGGCCTTGGTTGGGCGGCCGAAATGGAGCGCGATGCGGCCGGCGAGCCGCAATGCGACATCGTCCTTGGCCAGGGTCGGCCAATCCTCGACCCCGGCGGCGCTGATCAGGTGCACGGTGTTGCGCTCGCCGCCGAAGGTGCCGGCGGCGGCCGACACGTCGTTGGCCACGATCCAGTCGCAGCCCTTGCGCTTGCGCTTGTCGATGGCGTTGGCGACGAGGTTTTCCGTCTCGGCGGCGAAGCCCACGACCAGCGCCGGCCGCTTCGGCCCCGGCCGGGAGAGCGTGGCGAGAATGTCCGGATTGGGCGTGAGCTCGAGGGCGGGCGGCGCGGCGCCGGCCTGCTTCTTGATCTTGGACCCGGCCGGGTGGGCCGCCTTCCAGTCGGCGACCGCGGCGGCGCACACCGCGATGTCGACGGTGCCCTTGTCGTGGAAGGTCGCCAGGCAGGCCGCCAGCATCTGTTCGGCCGATTCGACATGGACGGTGCTGAGGCCGGCCGGATCGGCCAGCGCCACCGGCCCGCTCACCAGCGTGACCTCGGCGCCGAGCCGGGCCAGGGCGCTGGCGATGGCATGGCCCTGCTTGCCCGAGGAATGGTTGGAGATGTAGCGCACGGGATCGATCGCCTCGCGCGTCGGGCCCGACGTCACCACGGCGCGCTTGCCGGCCAAGGGTTTTTCAAGTGGCGGGCGTTCTGCCGTCAGCAGACCCTCGATGGCGGCCACGATCTCCTCGGGCTCCGACATGCGGCCGGGGCCGTGCTCGTTGCAGGCCATGGCGCCGTCGTTGGGGCCGACGAAGCTGACACCGC
>JABCYT010000481.1 GCA_013290035.1 Alphaproteobacteria bacterium | reverse complement strand
GCGCGGCCGGCAGAGCGTCGCCTTGACGATGTCCGACAGCCGCTCGGCCAGGGTCCGCGGTCCGTGGATCACGCGCGCGCGCGTGAGCGCCATCTGCTCCCACGTCCAGGCCGACTGCGCATGGTAGCTCTCGAAGCCTTCGAGCGAATTGGCCAACGGCCCGGCACGGCCGGAGGGGCGCAGCCGCATGTCGACCTCGTAGAGGCCGCCCTCGTTGGTGTGGGCGGTGAGGGCCGTCACGATCTTGGCGCTGAGTCGCGTATAATACTGGGTCGGCGGCAGCGGCTGCGCGCCATCCGAGGCCTCGAGGCCGGGCGGGATGTCGTAGACGAAGATCAGGTCGAGGTCCGACGTCGCCGACATCTCGCGGCTGCCGAGCTTGCCCATGCCCAGCACGGCCAGTCGCTGGCCGCGAAAGCCGCCATGCATCTCGGCAAAGCGCCGCTCGACCCGGTCGCACAGCGCGGAAATGGTGGCGGCGGCGATGTCGGAATAGGCGAGGCCCGCCTCGGCCGGCCGCACGATCGCCTTGAGCTGCTGCACGCCCACCTGGAAACGCCGCTCGTTGGCCCAGCGCCGCGCCAGGTCGAGAATGTCCTGCTCGTGATCCACCTTGGCCAGTTCCGCCGCGAGCTCCGCCGCCATTTCCGACGCCGTGGGCAGCGGACGGTAGAAGGCGGGTGACAGCACCGAGTCGAGCAACTGGGTACGACGCGCCAGCAGGCCGGCCAGCCCCGGCGCGCTGCCCATGATTGCCGCCACCAGCTCGAGCAACGCCGGGTTGGCCTTGAACAGCGAGAACAGCTGGATGCCCGCCGGCAGGTTGCCGAGGAAGAGATCGAAGTTCAGCAGCGCCTGATCCGGCGCGGCGGTCGAGCCCAGTGCCTTCAGCAGGCCGGGCATCAGCTCGGTCAGGAGCTCACGGGCGCGCGCCGTCGCCGTGGCGCGGTAGCGGCCGTGGTGCCAGCGCCGCACGATGCCGGCCGCCGCCGAGGCATCGCGGAAGCCCAGCGCGCGCAAGGTCTCGAGCGTGCCCGGATCGTCGTCAGTGCCGGTGAACACCAGGTTGCCGCCCGGACCGGCGAGGCTCGGCGCCTCCTCGAACAGCCGAGCGTAGTGGCTTTCCACGCAATACAGGCGATCGAGCAGGTCCTGCTGGAAGGACTGCGAATCGGCGTAACCCAGGAAGGCGGCGATCGCCGCCACGCCCGCTTCGTCGTGGGGCAGGCTGTGGGTCTGGCGGTCGTCGACCATCTGCAGGCGGTGCTCGACCCGGCGCAGGAAGCCGTAGGCCTCGATCAGCTCGTCCGCCGCCGCGGGCGCGACGTGGCCCGCGGCCGAAAGCGCGCGCAGCGCCTCGCAGGTGGCGCGCTGGCGCAGCGAGGGATTGCGGCCGCCGAAGATGAGCTGCTGGGTCTGGGCGAAGAACTCGATCTCGCGGATGCCGCCGCGCCCCAGCTTGACGTTGTGGCCCAGCACTTTGACCGCGCCGCCGCCGCGATAGGCATCGATCTGGCGTTTGATCGAATGGATGTCGTGGATGGCCGCGAAGTCGAGATGCTTGCGCCAGATGTAGGGCGTCAGGTCGGCCAGGAAGGCCTCGCCGACGGCAAGGGTGCCGGCCACCGGGTGGGCCTTGATCATGGCGGCGCGTTCCCAGTTCTGGCCGACGCTCTCGTAGTAGAGCTCGGCCGCCTGCACCGACATGGCGAGCGGCGTCGAGCCCGGATCGGGGCGCAGCCTGAGATCGGTGCGGAAGATGTAGCCGTCGGCCGAGGTCTCCGACATGAGCTGCACCAGCATGCGCGCGCCGCGCACGAAATGCCGCGACAGAAGCTCGTTGCCGGCGAGCGCCGGCGCGTCGCGGTCGTAGAGCAGGATAAGGTCGATGTCGCTCGAGTAGTTGAGTTCGCCGGCGCCGAGCTTGCCCATGCCGAGCACCGTGAGTGCTGCCGCCTCGGGATCGCCGTCGATGGCGAGCTGTCCGTCGCGGGAAAGCTGCAGCAGGATCGAATCGGTGAGGGCGGCCAGGCAGCCCGAGGCGAAGGCGCTCAATGCGCCGGTCACCTTGTCGAGCGACCAGACGCCGGCGATGTCGGCGACGGCGACATTGAGTGCCAGGCGGCGCTTGAGCTGGCGCAGACTGGTCGCCACCGACGCAGGCGGCGCACCGGCGCGCGCGGCGGCGCGCACGCCATCGAGCTCGGTCGCGAGGTCTGAGCCAATGGCATCGGGCCCGCGACGCCATAGATCGGTCATAAAAACCGGGTTCTGTAGCGCCGTCTCGGTCAAATACGGGCTGTTGCCGAACAGGGCATCGAGCAGCGCCACCTCGGTGGGATCGCCGGGTCGCGCCGCGTTCTCGTCCCATCGCGTCCACGCCACGTCCCGCCGCACTGGGTCGTGCGGTCGCGGCAGGCGAGCGGTCGAAAGCCAAGACATGCGATGCGCCAGTCGGGTAAGTTGTTGCAATCTGGCGTCACGCTCGCCCAAGCGTGTTGCCATCGTCAAGAAGTTGGAAGTATCGGCCTTGGTCAAGCGAACTTATCGGGTGTGTGCACGCGTGGTGGCCGGTGTCAGCCTCGCCCTGGCGGTGCTGGTGGTGGTGGCCGCGATTCGCCTGATGGCCGGCCCTGTCGACCTCGACTTCCTGAAGGCGCGGATTGCCGAAGCGGCCGATGTGCCGGGCAACGACATCATACCCGATGCCGACCACATTTCCCTGGAATGGGGCGGCCTCGGCGAGCCGATGCGGCTGGTCTTCACCGGGCTGCGCTTCACCAATGGCCAGAACCAGGTCATCGCCACGGCGCCCAAGGCCGCGCTCACCTTCGATCCGCGCAGCGTCTTCCAGGGCATGCTGCTGCCGACCTCCATCACCATCGAGCGGCCGACCATCGAAGCCGAGATCGATCGCGAAGGCGGCATGCTGCGCCGCATCTTCTCCGATTCGAACTCTCAGTCGCAAGGCAAGGCGGTGGCGATCCTGGTCGAACAGCTGCTGGCCGAGCCCAACTACGAATCGCTGATCGGTCAGCTCGACACGGTCAAGATCGAGCAGGCGAGGCTCACGTTGCGCGATACCAAGACGGGCATCACCTGGGTCGCCCCGGCGTCGCGCGGCGAGCTCAAGCGCGACGCCACGGGCGTCATCATCTCGGCCGATGCGCGTTTCAGCAGCGGCGGCGATCCGATAGAGGTCGCCCTGACCGGCGTCTATGCGCGCGACCGCAGCCGGTTCTCGGTCGACGCCAATGTCGCCGGCATCAAGCCTTCGATGTTCGCCGATCTGTCGCCCGATGCGGGGCTGCTGCGCGGCCTCGACATCACGCTGTCGGGCCGCCTGCACGTCGACGGCGACGGCAAGGGCGATGTCCGCAACGTGACCATCGACGTCACCGGCGGCAATGGACGGGTGACGCTGCCCGGCGTCCTGCCGGCGACGCAGAAGGTCAAGTCGGTGAACGCCCACGCCACAGTGGATGCGGCGACGCATACGATGAAGGTCGAGCGCATCGATGCCGATTTCGGCGCCGCCAAGGTGCTGGTCACCGGCACCGGCACGAAGACGCCGGAAGGCCAGATGTTCGCCGGCCGCGCCGAGGTGCGGCGCATCCCGGTGGATCGTCTGGGTGACTACTGGCCGCTCGACTTCGCGACGGGCGGCCGGCAGTGGGCGCTCGCCAATCTCAGCAACGGCGACATCGACGTCGCCGCCGAGTTCGCTCTGAGCGCGCCCGGCAACGACCTGGCGCAGATCAAGGTCGATCGCCTGGTCGGCCTGATCGACTATCGCGGCATGACGGTGCGCTACATGCAGCACATGCCCGAGATGCAGCGCGTCACGGGCAAGGCGCGCTACGAGGGCGGCACGCTGCATTTCGATGTGGCGAGCGGTGCTGCGGTGGGGTTGCGCACGGCCGGCGCCACGATCGACCTCACCGGGCTGGACGGCCCGGCACAATATGCAAACCTCCACCTGCCGATCGCCGGATCGGCGCCGGACGTGATCCGCTTTCTC
>JABCYT010000480.1 GCA_013290035.1 Alphaproteobacteria bacterium | reverse complement strand
CTTTCGCAAGGAGGATTCTCATGCAACGCACCTTGCTTGCCCTCGCTTTGATCGTCACCGCCGGCGCGTCCGTCGGCGCGTCCTATGCCCAAACCGCCAGCGACCCCCGGGATCCCTACGGTCATCCGTTCATTGGCCGCAACGATTGGGTCGCCCAGCCTGGCGACCGCACCAACGCCGGCGCGGCACCGCGCATGCATAACGCTGGAATGAACTCGGAGATGGCGCAGGCGCCTGCGCCGGAGGCCATGCCGATGCAGAGCGGCCCGCATCAGGTGGCTTTCAAGGACGAGTATGGCTTCCGCTATGACGCCCGGGGCGATCGCCTGGACGCGCGTGGCAACGTCATCTCGCCTCACACTCGCTAACCAGACCCGCGATCGACTTAATCGTCGACAAGCGCCGGCGGTCCGCAAGGGCCGCCGGCGTTTCGTTTGGCGGGCCTTGCTCCTGCGCGAGCGCAGTGGGAGCTTGTCTGCAATGACCTCGATCTACATCGATGCCGACGCCTGTCCGGTCAAAAGCGAGATCTATCGGGTCGCCGAACGCTACGGCCTGAAGGTCCATGTCGTGAGCAATTCCTACCTCGGTGTCCCGCGCGACCCGCGCATCGAGCTGGTGGTGGTGAGCGACGACTTCGACGCCGCCGACAACTGGATCGCCGAGCGCGCCGGGCCGGGCGATATCGTGATCACCGCCGACATCCCGCTTGCCGATCGCAGCCTGAAAGCCGGGGCGGCCGTCATCGGCAACACCGGCGTGCCCTTCACGACCTCATCGATTGGCATGGCGGTGGCCAGCCGCGAGTTGATGTCCAACTTGCGCGCCATGGGCGAAGTGACGGGCGGTCCCAAGCCGATGAGTCCGCGCGACCGCTCGCGTTTCCTGTCGGCGCTCGACGAGACCGTTCAGAGACTGCGGCGCCGGGCTTCCTGATCTACTTGTCGAGCCACACATCCTCGAAGCGGAAGCCGTTGTAGACGCTGTTGACCTGCGCCACATAGCCCTTGACGTAGGGCTGCATGCAGATCGCCGCGCGGTTCCACATGATCACCGGCCGCGCGCCGTCCTCCAGGAGCTTGCGGTCGATCTCCCACACGATCTTCTTGCGCTTTTCCATGTCGGCCTCGGCCGACTGCACGTCGAACAGCTTCTCGATCTCGGGATTGCAGTAGCCGGTATAGTTGCGCTCCGAC
The DNA here is from genome assembly GCA_013290035.1 of Alphaproteobacteria bacterium. Lineage (GTDB taxonomy): Bacteria > Pseudomonadota > Alphaproteobacteria > Reyranellales > Reyranellaceae > Reyranella. The sequence goes on along the minus strand of JABCYT010000480.1, from coordinate 2,830 downwards.
TTGCAGGCGAAGTTCTCGTAGTAGTTCTGGTCGGGATCGTCGACGCCGTTGCCGGTCGTGTTGAGGCCGATCTGGTAGTTCTTGCGCGCGATCCGGGGGAACCACTGCGAGGTCTCGACGATGTCGACATCGGCGTCGATCCAGATCTCCTTGAGCTGGCTGGCGAGGATGACGGCCGGGTCCTTGTAGAGCGAGATGCCGCGGGTCGCGATCTTGAGCGGCAGGTGCTTGTCGGGCCCGTAGCCCAGCGTCTTCATGATCGCGCGGGCCGCCTCGCGGTTCTTCTGCACATCGGGGCCGTAGCCCGGCACGGCTTCATAGATCTCCTTGGGCAGGCCCCACACGCCGTCCGGCGGCGGCTGCATGGTGCCGCCAAGCTCGGCGTCGCCCTGGTTGATGATGTCGACGAAGGACTTGCGGTCGAGGGCGAGCTGCAGCGCCTTGCGCAGATCGGGATTGTCGAACGGGGCCGCGTCGCGATTGAGGATCAGGTTGGTGGTGTTGTTCAGCGACGTCACCTGGCACATCGCGCTGGGCAGCTGGCTCTTGATGTCTTTCAGGAGCGGGATCGTCACCTCCCACGGGAAGGTGATGTCGAAGCGGCCGGAAACGAAGCTCAGTATCGCCGTCGCCCGGTTGGGCACGATGGTGAATTCGATGCCGTCGAGATAGGGCCGCCCCTTCTTCCAGTAGTCGGTGTTCTTGGTGAGCTTGATGCCCTCGTTCTGCTTGAACTCGACGAACTTGAACGGCCCGGTGCCGATCGGCTTGGTGCGCATCTGCGCCGCAGTGATATGGCACGGGTAGATCGGCGAGTAGCCCGAGGCCAGCAGCGAGAGAAGCCAGGGCTGCGGCCGCTTGAGATGGATCGTGACCTCGAGGTCGCCGTCGGCGGTGACGGTGTCGACGTTGCCGTACCACGGCCGCCGTGGATTGCGGCGCAGCTTGTCTTCGCCCTTGCCGGTCAGCAGGTCGAAGGTGCAGACGACGTCCTTCGCCGTGAAGGGCTTGCCGTCGTGCCACTTCACGCCTTCCTGCAGCTTGAAGGTCAGGTCCTTGCCGCCGTTGCCCCAGCTCCACGACTTGGCGAGGTCGGGGACGATGTCCTGCGGGCTGTTCTGCGGCTTGCCCTGGTCGTAGAGGACGAGGTTGTTGAACACCGACATGAAGGGCACGACCGTCGAATTGGTCGCCTCCTCATGGATCGAGGCGCTCGGCGGGTTGTCGCGGTGGTACATCTTCAGCACGCCGCCGCTCTTCTGGGCGAGCGCCACGCCACTCCAACACATCAGGGCAGCCGCGAGGCCGCCCAGCAAGACTATCGGACGCATTGTCGTTCCCTTCCCTGGCGCGCCGCGTGTCGAGCCGCAGCGTCGCGTTCCAGTTTAGCGGGGAGGGTCACCCCATGTCATCCTGAGCGAAGCGAAGGATCTCATGCCAGTGGTAAGCGGCGATGAGGTCCTTCGCTGCGCTTCAGCGCGGGGGTTATCCCGCGCGCGACGACAGACGGATCAAGCCGCCTGCCTCTGCCGCATCGCCTGCGAATAGCGCGGGCAGACTTCCTCGGCGAAGCGGGTCATCATGCGCTGGCGCAGCTCGATCGGCGTGCCGGGCGTGGCCGACGACACCATGAAGTAGTTGAAGCCCAGCGCCGCCAGCTGGTCGATGCGGCGGCAGATCGTGGCCGGGCTGCCGACCAGGTTGGACTCCATGAACGGGTCGAGCTCGGCGGGGTCGGTGAGCTTGCGCAGGTTGGCGAACATGCGGCTGAAATCCCGGTACTCCGGGATGTCGGCCCACGGGTTGGCGTCGGACTCGTAGTGGGCGCATTGCAGGTCGAAGTAGGGCGGGTAATAGCGCCGGCCGAGTGCGCGTGCCTCCTCATCGGTGTCGGCGATGAACATTTTTACCGAGATCGGCAGGATCGCCTCCCTGGCCGCCGCTCCCGCCCGCGCCCGCCAGCGTTCGAGGATCTTGACCAGGAGCTTGTCGGGAAAGGTCGAGAGGCAGATCGGCGCCACGCCGAGATCGCCCATCACCTCGGCGCTGCCCGGGCTGCCGATGGCGCCGTAGAAGCGCACCTTCTTCGCCACCGGCTCGGGCCTGAGGCGAATCGGCCGGTCGATCTTCCAGAAGGTGCCGTCGTGGGTGAAGGGCTCGCCCAAGAGTCCCTTCTCGACGATGCGGTAGCACTCCGCGAAGCGTGCGCGGGCCTCGTTCATGTCGACGTTGTAGGCGTCGTACTCCATCCTGGCGGTGCCGCGCCCGATGCCGAGATGGAGCGTGCCCAAGGTCAGGCTGTTCAGCATGGCGATTTCCTCGGCCAGCCGCAGCGGATGGTACCAGGGCAGCACCAGCACCGAGGTGCCGAGCGAGAGGTCGGGGAAGGCCGCCGCGATGTGCGCCATGAAGAGCAGCGGGCTCGGCGTCGGGTAATAGTCGCTGAAATGGTGTTCGAGCAGCCAGGCGGCATCGAAGCCCAGCTTGCGGCCCAACGCGCAATCCTCCATGACTTCGCGGTAGAGCGCCTGGTCTGATTTGTGGATGTCGCTGGCCGGCGCGGCCTGGAAGCCGAAGGCGAGATCGTTCATTCGGCGCGTCCTCGTGGTCGTTTCTTGCCCAAGGCTAGCAGACCCGGCCACGTGCTGTCGCGGGCTCGTCTGGATGGCATCCTCCGGCGCCGTGATGCGTTACCACAGGTTATGGTCATGTCCGTGCGTAGAAGAATCGGTTGGGCGGCCGCCGCGCTCTTGGCTCCACTGGTGGTTGCCTACGCGACGGCGCCCCTTTGGATCGATGTCGAATCCTACAAGCCGTCGTTGATCGAAGC
>JABCYT010000479.1 GCA_013290035.1 Alphaproteobacteria bacterium | reverse complement strand
CGGTGGTCGGGAAGCCCGAGGTGAAGACGATCTCATTACCCGGCACGTCGGGGCCGTCGGCCGGGTAGATGACCGAGTCCTCACGCGCCACGCGATCCCAGGAGATGTGTTTCAGCGAGGGCATGACCTGGGCCATCTCGCTATAGACCTCCGAGATGTGGCCGTAATTCCAGTCGAGGCCGATGCGCCGGGCGAGGTCGACGATCAGTTCCCAATCCTGCCGCGCGTCGCCCGGCAGGTCGAGCGCCGGCCGGCCGAGCTGCACCTGGCGGTTGGTGTTGGTGTAGGTGCCGAGCTTCTCGGCATGCGCCGAGGCCGGCAGCACGACATCGGCATGCCACGCCGTCTCGGTCAGGAAGATGTCCTGCACCACGAGATGCTCGAGCATGGCGAGGGCGGCACGCGCATGGTGCTGGTCGGGATCCGACATCGCCGGATTCTCGCCCATGATGTACATGCCCTTGATGCCGCCGGCATGGATGTCGTCGATGATCTCGACCACGGTCAGGCCGCGCTTGGGATCGAGCGTCTGGCCCCAGAAGTTCTCGTACTGGCCGCGGATGTCGACGTTCTCCACCGACTTGTAGTCGGGGTAGTACATCGGGATAAGGCCGACGTCGGAGGCGCCCTGCACGTTGTTCTGGCCGCGCAGCGGATGCAGCCCGGTGCCCGGCCGCCCGACATGGCCGGTGATCAGCGACAGCGCGATCAGGCAACGTGAATTGTCGGTGCCGTGGGTGTGCTGGGAGATCCCCATGCCCCAGAAGATGATCGAGCTCTCGGCCTTGGCGTAGGTCCGCGCGACGTCGCGCAGGGTCACCGCGTCGATGCCGACGACCTCGGCCATCGCCTCGGGCGAGAAATCCTTGACCTTGGCTTTCAGCGCCTCGAAGCCCGAGACGTTGGCCTGGATGTACTGCTCGTCGTAGAGCTTCTCCTCGATGATCGTGTGCAGGAACGAGTTCAGCAGGGCGACGTCGCTGCCGGCGCGGAAGCGCAGCGCATGGGTGGCGTGGCGCATCAGGTCCTGGCCGCGCGGATCGATGACGATCAGCTTGGCGCCGCGCTTGGCGGCCTGCTTGAAGAAGGTGGCGGCGACGGGATGGTTGGTCGTGGGCCGGGCGCCGATCACCATGATGCACTCGGCCTTGAGCGCATCGTTGAACGGCGCCGACACCGCGCCCGAGCCGACGCCCTCCATCAGGGCGGCGACCGACGAGGCGTGGCAGAGCCGGGTGCAATGGTCGACATTGTTGGTGCCGAAGCCCTGGCGCACCAGCTTCTGGAACAGGTAGGCCTCCTCGTTGGAGCCCTTGGCCGAGCCGAAGCCGGCGAGCGCGCGCCCGCCATGCTGCTGCAGGATCTTCTTCAGTCCCTGGGCGGCGCGGTCCAGCGCCTCTTGCCAGGTAGCCTCCCGGAAGACGGTCATCGGATCGACGCCGCGCAGGTCGATATCGGCCGCCTTCGGCGCATCGTCGCGCCGGATCAGGGGCTTGGTGAGCCGCTCGGCCGACATCGCATAGTCGAAGCCGAAGCGCCCTTTTACGCACAAGCGGTTTTCGTTGGCGAAGCCGTTGCGGCCGTCGATCTGGACGATCCGGTTGTCCTTGACGGCGACCCTGGTCTGGCAGCCGACGCCGCAATAGGGGCAGAGCGAATCGACGACCTTGTCGAAGTCCTGGACGGCGCGGGACTTGCCCGCCTTGTCCATCAGGCTCTTCTCGAACAGCGCGCCGGTCGGGCAGGCCTGCACGCACTCGCCGCAGGTCACGCAGGTCGACAGGCCCATCGGGTCGTGCATGTCGAACACCGGGATCGTATGGCCGCCGCGATCGGCCATGCCGATCACGTCATTGACCTGCACCTCGCGGCAGGCGCGCACGCAGGCGCCACAGGCGATGCAGGCGTCGAGATTGACGGCGATGGCGGGATTGGTGATGTCGAATTCGGCGACCTCGTGGCCTTCGAACTTGCTGGCGTAGCGCCCGCTGCCGGCAACGCCCATCGACGACGCCCATTGCCAGAAATTCGACTGGTTGTCGGGGCCGGCATCCGCCGAGCGCATGTTGCTGGCTAAAAGCTCGAACACCATCTCGCGCGACTTCTTCGCGCGCTCCGTATCCGTCTTGACCACCATGCCCTTGGCCGGCTTGCGGATGCAGGAGGCGGCCAGCACGCGTTCGCCGTCGATTTCCACCATGCAGGAACGACAGTTGCCGTCGGGCCGGTAGCCGGGCAGGTCGACGTGGCAGAGATGGGGGATGCGCGTGCCTTCGCGCTTGGCCACCTCCCAGATCGTCTCGCCCTTGTCCGCGACGACCGTCTTGCCGTCGAGCGTGAATTCGATCTTGTCCGTCATCTCAAATGTCCTTGCGGAAATGCACCAGCAGGTGATTGACCGGATTGGGCGCGGCCTGACCGAGGCCGCAAATCGAAGAATCGCGCATGACCGTCTCCAGATCGCGCAGCGCCGGCTCGTCGAGAACGCCTTCGCGCTGCAGCAGCGACACCATCTTGCCCGTTCCCTCGCGGCACGGCGTGCACTGGCCGCAGCTTTCGTGGCTGAAGAACTTCAGCAGGTTGATCGTCGCCGCCTTGGCGCTGTCCTTGTCCGAGAATATCACCACCGCATGTGACCCGACGAAGGCACCCTGCTTGGCAAGCTCGCCGCCGAAATCCAGCGGGATGTCGGCCATCGACGCCGGCAGGATACCGCCCGAGGCGCCGCCTGGCAAAAAAGCCTTGAATTCATGGCCTTCGGCCATGCCGCCGCAATGCTGCTCGATCAGCTCGCGCGCCGTGACGCCGGCCGGCGCCAGCTTGACGCCGGGCTCCTTCACCCGGCCCGACACCGACCACGAGCGCACGCCGGGATGGCCGGGCTTGCCGAGAGCGGCAAACCACTTCGCGCCCTTCTCGACGATGTCACGCACCCACCACAGGGTCTCGACATTGTGATTGAGCGTCGGGCGGCCGAACAAACCGACCTCGGCGACATAGGGCGGGCGGTTGCGCGGCAGGCCGCGCTTGCCCTCGATGCTCTCCAGCATCGCGCTTTCCTCGCCGCAGATATAGGCGCCGGCGCCGCGTCGCAATTCGATGAAACCCGGTGCCGTGATGCCGGCGGCTTCGAGGGCGGCGATCTCCTGGCGCAGGATGGCCAGCACCGCGGGATATTCGTCGCGCATGTAGAAATAGATCCGCTCGGCCTCGACTGCGTGCGCGGCGATCAACGCCCCTTCGAAAGTGCGATGCGGATCGCGTTCGAGATAGACGCGGTCCTTGAAGGTGCCGGGCTCGCCTTCGTCGCCGTTGATCGACATCAGGCGCGGGCCGGGATAGGTGCGGACGATCTCCCATTTCTTGCCGGCCGGAAAGCCGGCGCCGCCCAGGCCGCGCAGCCCGGCCTCCTGCAGCATGGCGATCAGCGTTTCGGCGGCGATCGCGCCGTCGCGCACCTTGCGCAGGAGCTGGTATCCGCCCGCCGTGCGATAGGCCACGAGCGCGGTGTACTCGGGCACCACGACCTTGGTGTCGCCGGCGCGCGCCATCGCCAGCAGGCTCCGGCTGCTGGCATTGTCGACCTCGCGGTCACCGACCCTGGCAGCCGGCGCGCCGCCGCAGCGGCCGATGCAGGGCGCCCGCATGACGCGGATGGCGGTGGGATCGACGCTGCCGGCCAGCTCGGCCAAAAGCGTCTCCGCGCCGGCCAGCATGCAGCTGATCGAATCGCACACCCTGATCGTGAGCGGCGCCGGCGCGGCCTCGCCTTCCTTCACGACGTCGAAATGATCGTAGAAAGAGGCAACCTCGTAGACCTCGGCCTGCGCCAGCCGCATCTCCTCGGCGAGCGCCCGCAGATGGCGCGCCGACAGGCAGCGATATTCGTCCTGGATCAGATGCAGGAACTCGATGAGCAGGTCTCGTCTGCGCGGGCGGTCGCCAAGAAGGGTGCGGACTTCGGCCAGGGCGCTGTCGTCGAGGGGCCGACCCTTGGGCCCGCGATCGCGGCGGCGCCGTTCTTGTA
>JABCYT010000478.1 GCA_013290035.1 Alphaproteobacteria bacterium | reverse complement strand
CCGCACAGGATGCCGAGCAGGACGCCCAGCACGAAGCCGACGCCGACCTGCATCGCCGTGATCGCCGTGTGATAGACGAGACGGTCGCGCGCCAGCATGTTCAAAAACTCGTCCCAGACCAGGCTGGCGGGCGGAATGATGAAGGCCGGAATGCCGAACAGGCCCGGCGCCCATTGCCAGGCCACCAGGAAGATCACGAACAGCAAGGCGCTGCCCATCACCATCTGGTGCATGCCGGGCTGCAGGGCGACGAACCGAGCGCTCATTTGACGAACTGGTTGGTGTAGAGATCCTTCACGGCGGTCTTGGATTTGATGAGGCCTTCCTTTGCGTAGAAATCCTGCAAGGCCGTGAGCCGCGCCTCGTCCATTTCGCCTAAAACCTTCTGGCCGCCGTAGACGTACTGGTTGTAGAGCTTGAACGAGAGGGTGACGAAATCCTCCTTGCCGGCGAGCTCGGGTGTCGCCTTGACGAAGTCGACGGCGGCCGCAGCGGGATCGGCCATGATGTCCTTCATGCCCTTCAAGGTCGCGCGTACGACCTTCTCGATCAGCTGCGGATTGTTCTTGATCGTATCGTCGGAGGCGATGATGGCCTGCGCCATGCTCTTGAAGAGCTGGTCGGAGGGGATCACCTCGATGTTCTTCTTCGCCATCATGACCAGCGCCGTCCAGTCGGGCGTCGAGGCGAAGGCGTCCGACTGCCCGGCAATGAACAGCTTCCACACATTGACCGGACCGACCGCCTGGGCATTGACGTCGTCCTTGGTCATGCCCTGGCTCGCCAGCATGCCGAGCAGCGCGAAATAGGTCGTGTCCTGGTAGGCCAGCACCGTGACGGTCTTGCCCTTGAGGTCCTTGACAGTGGTCAGGCCCTTGTCCTTGTCGAGCACGAGCTGCATCAGCGCGCCGCCGCCCAGCACGGCCACGGCCTTCACCGGCACGCCGTTGGGCCGCACGATGATCGGCGTATCGCCGATGCCGCCGCCGATCACCGCGTTGCCGGCGCCGACCTGCTTGGCGACGTCGACGCCGCCCTTGCCGACCTGGAAGGTGACGTTGAGGCCTTCCGCCTTGAAGTAGCCGCGCTGCTGGGCCAGCACGAACGGGCCGAATGCCGGCAGGGAGAGCGGCGCCGGCAGGAGATAGGTGATGTCCTCGGCCGAAGCCGGGACACTGCCCATCGTCACTACCGTCCCCAGGCAGAGACCCGCCATTGCCAGACGCACCCTCGAGAATTTCGACATCGCCAGCCCCCTCTTGATCATTCGACTACGCGGCGGCCTGCTCGATCTGCAGGAGGCCCATCAACCGCACGACATATTCCGCGATCCGCGGATGCTGGCGGCGCTTCATCGGATTGTCGCGGTCGCCCGCTTCGACCACGATCTCCTCGATGATGCGGCCCGGCCGCTGGCTCATCACCAGCACGCGGTCCGACAGCGCCACCGCCTCGACGAGATCGTGGGTGATGAACAAAGCGGTCTTGCCGGTGTCGGCAAGGGTGCGGGCGAGATCCTGCTGCAGCACCATCTTGGTCTGGGCGTCGAGCGCGGAGAACGGCTCGTCCATCAGCAGCACGCTGGGATCGACCGCCAAGGTCCGCGCCAGGGCCGCCCGCTGGCGCATGCCGCCCGAGAGCTGATGCGGGTAGTGAGCGACGAAGTCGCTCAGCCGGTACTTGGCCAAAAGGTCGAGCGCCCGTTGGCGGCGTTCGCGCCCGGGCGCGCCCTGGATCTCCTGGCCGAGTTCGACGTTCTCGACGATCGTCCGCCACGGCAGCAGCAGGTCCTTCTGCAGCATAAAGGCGACGTGGCGGTTGGGCCGGGTGACGAGTTCGCCGTCGACAAAGACCTGACCCGACGATACAGGATCGAGGCCCGCGCCCATGTTGAGCAAGGTGCTCTTGCCGCAGCCCGACGGCCCGATCAGCGATACCACCTCGCCGTCGGCGATCGACAGGCTGACGCCATCCACGGCCACGACGAAACCGCCCCCTTGCCGTGAATTGGCCCTCGCATTGGCGAAGCGCTTGGAGACGTCGCGGAACTCGAGCCGCGGGCTGCCGGTCATGACGCTCACCCGCCGGACTTCTGGCGGCGCGTATTGCCGTCGACGCCGCCCGCGATGGCCCATTCGGCGAACATAGTGGGGCTGGGCTCGAAGTCGCGCGGCTTCCAGTTCTCGGTCAGCACGTCCTCGTCGGCGTAATACTCGACCAGCGCGCCTGCCGGGTTCTTGAAATACCAGAACAGCGCCGAGGAGATCGGATGACGGCCGGGACCGAGTTGGGTCTCCCAGCCGCAGCGCGACAGGTGCAGACCGCCGCCGATCACCTCGTGCATGTCGCGCACCGTGAAGGCCACGTGATTGAGGCCGCGCTTGGCCTCGGGCGTCTGCAGCAGGAAGAGATCGTGGTGGCCGCCCCGCGCCGAGCAGCGCAGGAAATGGCCGCGGCCGGGATAACGGTCGGACAGGCGAAAGCCCAGCGACTCGTAGAAGGCGGTGGTCTCGGCCAGCGAATCGGTGAAGAAGACAACGTGTCCGACTTCGACCGGTTCGGCGCGCTCGTAGATGGCGGCCGGCTGATCGATCCGTGCAGCGTGGCCCCAGACGTTGGCCGGCGTGCCTGCGACGTCGATGGTGCGCTTGCAGGTCACGCGAAAGCCCGTGCCGATGCCGTTCGGGTCGGTGCAGGAAATCACGCCTTCCCGTTCCTGGAAATCCGGCTGGCGGGACAGAGAGGTTCGCAGCACCGCAAGATCAGCTTGACCCGTCACGCCCCAGATCACTTCGCGGAGGGTCGGCCCGGCCTCCGTGGCGCGCGGCAGCGACGGATCGTCGGCCTTGCGAATGCTCACCTCGCAGCCATTGAGACTTTCGAAGTCGAGGCCGGCGTCAGTCTCGCCGACCAGGCGCAGCCCCCAGTCGAGAAAGAAGCGTTTGCACGTCGCGATATCCTCGACGCCATAGGTTATGCGGTCGATGCCCTCGATGTTCACTGGAGCACCGCGTGGCCGGCCGCTTCCAGCGCCTTCAACTGCGCTTCGGCCTTGGTGCGGAAGACACGCCGCAGGCGCGCCACGCCCATGTCGTGCTGGTAGAGGTTTTCGCGCAAGTTGGCGTCGGGCTCGAACTGCTCGAGCATGACGCGATCCTGCTCAAGGACGGCCCAGTGCCGTGCCTCCAGCCTGTTCTTGTAGAGGAACCGCCAGGCGTCACGCGCCCAGCCGTCGACCTTGCGGCAGCGCCAGTGGAAGACCGCAGTCTGCTTCTCGTCGATCGGCGTGTAGACGCCGACGATATGGAAGTTGCCGCCGGGACCGCCGGTCGCCGGATAGGGGATCTCGAGCCGCAGCCAGTGCGCGCCGGTGTCGAGAAATTCCGTCCAGTCGAAGTTGACGTTGCGCTGGCCTTCCTTCTCGAAGACGAAGCCGGTCGGCGTGTCGCGGATCTGGAAGGTCGCCGTGGTGTCGCCGAACGACATCGAATGCGACTGGCGATGCAGGAACGTGCCGTGCATGGGGTCCATCACGTTGTCGTAGACGTAGCGATAGTCGCCCTGCCATTCGCAGTAACAGAGGAAGGAGCTGTAGTCGGGCGAGGTGAGCTGCTCGGGGAACTGCAGCTCGATCGGCTCGGGATGCAGCGCGTCGCCGAAATAGCCGAAGATCACGCCGTTGCGCTCCTGCGTCGGGAACGATTTCACGCAGTTCCTGCCCTCGAGCTTGCAGCCGGGACTGCCGGGAACGGCCACGACGGTGCCGTCCTTGCGCACCTGCACGCCGTGATAGCCGCAGGCGATGCGGTCGCCCATCGGGATGCCCATGGAGAGCGGCGCCCCGCGATGCGGACAATGGTCCTCGAGCATCATCGGCGCGCCCGTCTCGTCGCGCCACAGGACCAGCTTCAATCCCACGCGGCGCAGCGAGATCGGCTTCTCGGCGAGGAAGTGCGAGGGGCAGATCGGATACCAGATGTTCCGTACGCCCTTGGCGAGAAGCTTGCCGATCGCGAGGTTGGTCACCGT
>JABCYT010000477.1 GCA_013290035.1 Alphaproteobacteria bacterium | reverse complement strand
GCAGGGTAAGAACGGGCTCGCTCCGGAGTGGGGTAGAGAACTAGCTGCGCCAGAAGGGCTTGTTGACCTCGAACTGGACATCGCTCCGGCTGAGTCCCAGATCGCGGATCGTGCGGCTGTCGAGGGTGGCAAGCTCGCGGCGCTCGCGCGCGCGGCGGCGCCAGCTCGCCAGGATCTGGCTGAAGGCGGTGTAGGTGCCGGCCAGCGGCGCCTTGGAGCTGTAATGAAGCGAGATGTCGGCCATAGGACTGCTCCCCGATGGAATGACGCTTTGTCTGACGCGGACTTGGGACCCTGGCGGGTGCTTTACAAATGACCCTTTGTCCTGTTTTGATAAGATTAACTCATGTGATGGGAGCGTCATGAAGCGAAGCCTGCCGCCACTCAACGGATTGCGTGCCTTCGAGGCTGCTGCCCGCCATATGAGCTTTACCGATGCCGCCGACGAATTGAGCGTCACCCAGGCCGCGATCAGCCATCAGGTGCGTGGGCTGGAGCAGCGCCTCGGATTAAAATTGTTCGTGCGGCGCAATCGCTCGCTGCTGCTCTCGGAAGCGGGCCAGGCCTATCTGCCCGCGGTGCGCGGCGCCTTCGACCAGCTGAACGAGGCGACCGAAAAGCTGCTGCAAAAGGACAGGGGCGGCCACCTCACCGTCACGACCACGGCGTCGTTCGCCATGAAATGGGTGGTGCCGCGGCTCGGCGGCTTCCAGCGCGCCAATCCCGAGATCGACGTCCGCATCAGCACCAATACCGGGCTGGTCGATTTCTCGCGCGAAGACGTCGATATCGGCATCCGCTACGGTCGCGGCCATTGGCCGGGACTGACCGCCGAACGGCTGGTGACCGAGGACGTCATGCCGGTCTGCGCGCCGTCGCTGCTCAAGGGACCGAATGCGCTCAAGAAGCCGGCCGACCTCAAGCGCTTCACCTTGCTGCATATCGGCACTTTTCCCGACGACTGGCAGGTCTGGCTGACCGCCGCCGGGGTGAAGGGCATCGACTCCTCGCGCGGCGTGTCGTTCGACTTCCCGCTGGCCGCCTACCAGGCGGCGATGGACGGGCTGGGCGTGGCGCTCGGCCGCCAGGCGCTGGTGGCGCCCGACCTCAAGGCCGGCCGCCTGGCCGTGCCGTTCGAGTTCAAGATGGCGACCGGCGACTTCGCCTATTACCTCGTCTATCCGCCGGAGGCGATCCGGCGGCGCAAGATCAAGGCGTTCCGCGACTGGGTGGTCTCGCTGGCCGAAGTCGAGCCGCGCGTCGGCTAAGGCACGTACCGATCAGGTGTCTTGCCGGACCGCGGGCCTCCAGGCCCGCGCATAGCAGGGCGGGCTAATGGAGTGGCCCGCCCAGCAGAGAAGAGGCGGGCCTGGAGGCCCGCGGTCCGGCAAGAATTCTATCCGAACGAGATTCGTCCCAGGCCTCAGAGCGCGCGCAGAAAGGCGACGAGATCGCGCTTGTCGGCGTCGCTCAGCGTGTCCTTGCTGTCGGTCTTCTTCTTGTAGAAGTCCCACATGAAGGTGACGGCTTCGTCGAGCGTCTTGAAGCGGCCGTCATGGAAATACGGGCCGGTCTTCGACACGTTGCGCAGCGACGGCACCTTGAACGGCCCGCCGCTGCCCACGTCCTCCGGACCCTTCTTGTCGTAGGAAGCCGGCACGTGGCAGGTCATGCAGCCGGCCTTGCCCGAGAACAGGGCGTAGCCGCGCTTGACGTCGGCCGGCGCCGTGTCGCGCGGTACGCCGTCGGCAGTGAGGAACGGCGCCGGCCCGTTGGGCAGCGACTTCACGTAGGCCGCCAGCGCCCCCAGCGTCTCCTTGCTGGGTTCGGCGCCCTTCATGCGGTTGACGATGATGCCGCGGATGTTGGTCTCGAGCGACGGGATGTTGCCGGCCCACGACCATTCGGCCTGGCGGATGCCGGCGCCCCACAAGGTGGGCGTGCTGCGGCCCTTGGGATCGCCGTCGGCCACCACTTCGGCCACGACATAGGTCTTGTTGTCGGTGTGGCCGTTCATGGGATGACAGGTGGCGCAGGAAAGCTGGCCGTTTCCGGACAGCTTGGGGTCGTTGAACAGGGCGCGGCCCTGGTCGACCGACTGGACATTGGCCTGGCCGAACGCCGGTATCGGCAACGCAAGTAAAGCGAGAACCAGCAAGCGCTTCATGTCGATCTCCCACCCGGTTTCTCGTCGTCGTTGAGGCGTACGTACCCCTGCCGATGCCGGATCACAAACCACACCCTCGTTATTTGCATTTACAAATAAATCGAACAGGCGCACTGTCGCGGCAAGACGGGAGGAAACGCCATGGAGTTCGGTTACTTCACGCTGAGCGACAACCGCTATCCCGACAATCCGCGCGCGCCCGAGGACTTCATCAAGGACATCTACGCCGAGGCGCTGTGGGCCGAGAGAGTCGGCCTCCACTCGGCCTGGATCGGCGAGCATCATTTCAATCTGCTGGGCGTCAACGCCTCGCCGCTCGCCATCCTGGCGCAACTGGCCGGCGCCACGACCAGGTTGCGCCTGGCGCCCGCCGTCAGCTTGCTGCCGGTGCATCATCCGCTGCATGTCGCCGAGGAATGGGCGACGCTCGATCTGCTGTCCGGCGGCCGGGTCGATTTCGCCGCCGGCCGCGGCTATGACCGCAAGGAATACGAACCGTTCGGCGCGCCGTTCGACGACTCCGCCGAGCTCTTCGCCGAGGGCTTGGAGATCGTGTGGCGCGCCTGGACCGAGACCGGCAAGTGGTCGCACAAGGGCAGGTTCTACGACTTCAAGGATATCGAGGTGAGGCCGCGTCCGGCGCAGCAGCCGCTCCGGCCCTATGTCGCCTGTTTCTCGCGGCCCTCGATGGAGCTCGCCGCCAAACACGACTGGAATGTGATCTACGCGCCGTTCGCCGCCGCCATGGTCTATGGCTCGCTGGCCGACGCCGTGCGCGTCTATCGCGATACCTGCGAAGCCCAATTCAAACGGCCGATGCGCCGCGCCATGTGCTCCTACTTCGTGCACATCGCCTCGACGCCCGAGGAGGAGCAGTACGGCAAGCAAGCGCTGGTGCGCTATTTCCAGGACGCTCTGATCGCGGCGTTTCCGTCGGCCGCGGGCGAGAAGGTGCCGCCGACCTACAAGTACTTCGTCGACATCGTGAACATCCTGCGCGACATGCGGCCCGAGAAGCTCACCGACAAGTCGATCCTGTGCGGCAGCCCGCAGCACATCGTCGATACCCTGAAGCAGGTCGAGCAGGCCGGCATCGCCGAGGTCATCCTCTATTTCAACTACGGCCAGAAGCCGCATGCCCTGGTGAAGGAACAGATGGAGCGCTTCATGCGCGAGGTGGCGCCGCATTTTGCGTCGGCCGCGCCGCTGCGCGCGACGGGCTGATGGGACCACTCGACTCCTTCCTGCCCTATTTGCTGAATCGCGCCGGTGCGCGCATCGCTGCTTCGTTCAGCGAGGAGGTACGGTCGCTCGGCGCCACCCTGCAGATGTGGCGCGTGCTCGCCGCTTTGCGCGATCGGGACGGAAGACGCATGGGCGATCTTTCCGAAACGACGTCGATCGAGGTCTCGACGCTGACGCGCCTGGTCGACGCCATGGAGCAGAAAGGCCTGGTCACCCGTCATCGCGACGCCGGCGATGCGCGGGCGGTGATGCTCCATGTCACGGCCGCCGGCCGGCGCCTGACCGAGCGCCTTCTGCCGATCGCCGAACGCTACGAAGCCGTGGCTTTGGCCGGCTTCAGCGCCGCCGAGACGAAGACACTGAAGGCAGCCCTTCGCCGTCTCTACGGCAACATGGAAGGCCTTGAGCGATGATCGCCTCAGGGCGCAGTTGAATCGCCCCACCGGATCGTCGATGGTGGCTGCGAACGATTCGCAAGGAACCCGCAAGGAACCCCCAAGGAGCGCCATGGCCCGCCTGACCTCGACCGCCGACCTCCGTCGCGTCATCTCCGAGCCGCGTGCCTCGACACGCGCCAAGATCCTGGATGCGCTCGACGAGCAGTCGATCGACTTCCTGA
>JABCYT010000476.1 GCA_013290035.1 Alphaproteobacteria bacterium | reverse complement strand
CCAGGAGCTGATGGTCGCAGCGACAACGGTCGACGAACTCCGCCCCCCTCGAAGCGTCAGGCAGAACGCGAAATTCTCCAGAGCTTATCGAACGTGTCGCCGTCCCGTTTGATACGCTCGCGTTGCACGTTCTCATTCTTGTTGTACTTGCAGGCGTAGAGGGCGATCGCCTTGGCGAACTCTTCCCGGCTGGCGCCTTCCGCCTTCGCGGTCCTGATCGCCTGTTTTGCCCTGTCCTGATCGGGCCGATTGGTCGCGAAAGGCGCTGTGCCGAAGCCAAAGCTGCCCGCAATCTGATCTTTCCAGGTCATCAAGCCCCCCAAATGCGGGACACCTTCTAACAGGTGTCCCGTCTGACGTCATCCTGGCAGACCGGCAGGCGGGCGCGGACCTCTAACCCGCCTGGCGCACGGCGCGCGCCACTTCGCCCCAGCGTTCGAGGATCCTGGGATCGACCTCGCGCCAGTGCGAGGCGAGGTAGATCACCAGCCGCGAGGCGATGCCCCTGTAGCGCTCGATCATACGGTCGGCGACGTCGTCCCAGCGCGCCACGATGGCGAACTGGTCGAGGATCTCCTCGGTGATCAGCGCCTCGCTGCGCGCGCTGTCGCCCGTCCTGAGGCAGTCGCGCAGCTGCTCGCGCAGGCCATGGTGGCCGAGGTCGTCGAACTGGAAGGCGTAGTTCGGCGTGGCGCCGTAGAAGGCCAGCGTGGTCTTGGCTTCCCGGATCGGCGTCGCCCGCTCTTCCGGCGTGTCGCCCGCCGCCACGATGACCGGGATGATCTTGTCGATCGCGGCAGGGTCGCGCCCGGCCCGCGCGGCGCCTTCGGCCAGGCCGGGCAGCAGGCGGTTCCGGATGTAGGGCATCGAGTGCATGGGATGGACGTGCACGCCGTCGGCGACCTCGCCGGCCACGCGGACCATGATCGGGCCGACCGCCGAGATGTCGACCTTGACGTCCTCGTAGTCGTGCCGGGCCGGCGTCCATTGCTCGGGGAGCAGGCTCAGCTTGTAGTAGGGGCCGTCATGCTGCAGCGGGCCCTCGCGGCGGAAGGCCCTGAGGCAGGCCTTCACGGCCTGCACGTAGTCCTTCATCTGGGGCGCCGGCTTGTCGAACGGGCTGGCGTAGCGCCGGGTGATGTGCGCCTTCACCTGGCTGCCCAGCCCGAGGCGGAACTTGCCCCGGGTGTTCTGCGCCAGCTCCCAGGCGATCTCGGCCGTGATCATCGGGCTGCGCGCGAAGGCGATCGCGATGCCGGTCGAGAAGTGCAGCGATGGCGCCGCGAGTGCGGCGGCAGTGATGTTCATCCACGGCACCTGATGGCCCTCGGTGAACAGCATGCCGGAAAAGCCAGCCGCCTCGGTGCGGCGCGCCAGGGTGGCCACGTGGTCCCAGGTCGTGGCGCGCGTCATGACGTCGAATTCCATGCTGTCCTCCCCGTGCCGCGTATACGCGCGTCACCGGCCTCCGGGAATAAATCCAGGCACGCCGGTTCCCACCACGCTATTGAACCGGATCTTCGTCGCCATCCCGTCGCGAATCTCCTGCATGGCATCTTCCGGCAGGGTCGAAAGCTCGAAATTCTCCCGGATGCGGCTGGGCGTGACCGAGGTGGTCAGGAGAGCCGTGCCGCGCTGGACCGCCCAGGCGAGCGCGACTTGGGCCGGGGTTTTGTGGAGGCGCTGAGCGATCGCTGTGATCACCGGATCATCGAGCAATCTGGGCTCCATCGCATGCCCCAACGCCGCAAACGCCAGCAGCACAATGCCCTGCCGTCGGCAATAGTCGAGCAACTCCCATTCCGGGAGATAGGGATGGGATTCGACCTCGACGACCGCCGGCTTGATTCGCGCGGCTTCGACAATCTCCTGCAGTTTCTCCAGATCGACATTCGACAAGCCGATCGCCCTGCAGCGGCCCTCGTCGACCAGGCTCTCCAACGCCCGCCACGTCTCCACCAATGTCACTCCGGTATCGTAGATGACCTGGCCGTGCTCGTCCCTCGGGTCCTGCTCGTCGCCCGGCTTGAAGGCAAAGGGGGTATGAATGAGATAGCAATCGACATCGTCGACCTGGAGTCGCCGGCAACTCGCCTCGAAGGCGGGCTTGACCCGCTCCGCCCGATGATTGTTGTTCCAGAGCTTCGTGGTGACGAAGACATCCTTGCGCCGGATCGTTCCCGCCCTGAACACCTCCTGCATCGCATCGCCGACGGCCTGTTCATTGCGATAGCGTTCCGAACAGTCGAAGTGACGAAACCCGACTTCCAATGCGGTTTTGGTCGCCTGTCTGGTCGCGAGAGGATCAGGAATCAGCGTGCCAAAGCCGAGGGCGGGCATTGCGCCGGATCCGTGGCTGAGGGCGATCTGCGCCTGGCGAAGAGCGTCGTGGGCGACCATGCCTGTACTCCTACGTTGTGAGCGTCTTCACTGCATCCGCTCGACCCATTGGGTGCGCGAAGGCCCCGGCTCGAACGCGTCGCCGAAGTATTGCGTCTCGCGGGCCACCTTTCCGTCTTTGAACTCCATGATGCTCACCGTGTAGGACGGCTGCCCATCGTAGGTCAGGACGAATTCAGTGACCCAAAGATCGGCGGCGCCCAGGATGCGCCGCACCGTGAAGCGCTTCCTGTTTGGTTGGGCGTGGCGCGACGCCTGAATATGGCGCCGGCCGCGGATGCGCTCGCCCGACTGCGGATACTCGAGCACGGCGTCCTCCCGGTAGATCTGGTGCTCCACCTCGAAGTCGTTCGCGTCGGAGGCAGCCCAGTGAAGATCCAAGGCCGCTCGAATTTCCCGGTCTTCCATCTCGCTCCTCCCTCACGTCGCCGGCGCCGCCAGACAGGCGCACTCCGTCAGATTTCTGGCCGCCAAGCCATCTTGGCCCCAAGATGCGCCAGGATGCCAGAGGCTACGACCCGGTGGCCTCTGCCACCCGGGGGGACGCTGCTCTTGTACGCAAAACCGGTGATGGTGGGATGACCAAGGCCGAGGCCATTGCAGTGGAGGAGTACCGCCGCGCGCACGTGCCGCTGTACAACGACCAGAAGCTCAAGCTTGGCGTTTTCGGCATCAATTGCAGCTACGGGCTCAATATCTCGCACGCGCCCACGACCTACAAGGTGACGTGGGAACACACGTCCGAGATCGTCAAGCGGGCCGATGCCATGGGGTTCGAGCTGGCCTTGCCGGTGGCGCGCTGGCGCGGCTTCGGCGGCACGACCGACTTCAACGGCGAATCGTTCGAGACCTACACCTGGGCGGCAGGGCTGGCCCAGGCGACCCGCAACATCATGATTGCCGCGACCTCGCACGTGCCGACGGTGCATCCCATCGTTGCCGCCAAGCAGGCCGTGACCATCGACCATATCTCCAATGGCCGCTTTGCGCTCAACCTCGTGATGGGCTGGTTCACGCCGGAGATGGAGATGTTCCAGGGCACGCAGCGGGCGCACGACGATCGCTACCGCTACGGCGCCGAGTGGCTGGCCGTCGCCAAGCGCCTGTGGAGCGACGAGGCGCCGTTCGATTTCGAGTCGGCGCATTTCCACATCAAGCAGGCGCAGGCCCATCCCAAGCCGATCCAGAAGCCCTGGCCGGTCCTGATCAACGCCGGTCATTCGCCGGCGGCCCGGGATTTCTCCGCCCGCGAGGTCGACTTCAGCTTCGTGGGCTTCGACAGCGTCGAAGCGGTCAAGGCCGTGGCGGCGCGAGTCCGCGAGCTGGCCCGCACGGCGTATCGCCGCGAGATCGGTGTCTGCACCTCGGGCCTCGTCGTTTGCCGGGAGACCGAGGCCGAGGCGCGCCGGGTCTATCGCAGCATCATCGAGCAGGGCGACCGGGTGGCCGCGGACAATCTCATGAAGGTGCTGGGCATCGAGAGCCAGTCGTTCAACGAGCGCATCGAGAAGTATCGCGAGCGCGTCGTCGCGGGCTGGGGCACGCATCCGATCATCGGCACGCCCGAGCAGGTCACCGACCAGCTCGCCGAGGTCTCGGCGGCCGGCGTCGATGGCATGGTGTTCGGCTTCCTC
>JABCYT010000475.1 GCA_013290035.1 Alphaproteobacteria bacterium | reverse complement strand
CCATGATGACCGAGGCGGGCAGGGGATAGGCGAAGTCGGCGACATAGTCGACCGTCTCACCGCGCCGCGCCTTGGCCAGCATGGCGTCTATCAGGTGGGCGACGATGTCCTCGATGTTGGATCGCAGGTTGGCGACGGCAGTCGGTGTGAAGGCCTTGGTGAACAGGCGACGCAGGCGGGTGTGGTCCGGCGGATCGCGAAACACCATCCAATGATTGAGGTAGCGCACCAGGCTGTCGATCGAGCCCCGACGGTACTCGGGATTGGCCTTGAAGAAGGGCGTCAGCCGGTCGGCCGAGATCTGCCGGTTGTTCAGTGCCACCTGCTTCACATCTGCATAGCGTGTGACGATCCACGCCTTCATCGCAGGCGACCAGTGCACCGGATCTTCTATCCGCAGGCGGGCGAATTCGGGGAACGGGTTGGCGTTGGTCGCCGGATTGCCGAGGTCGAAGACATAGGGCATGAAGCAAAGGCTAGCGTCCGGCCGCCGACCAAACAAGTGTTTGGTCCCAGCGTCGGTGATAGGCTGGGGCATGTCCCGTGCAAGGCTGCTGTCGGTTTCCGCGCGCCTCTTCGCCAAGGGCGGCTTCGAGGCGACCTCGATGCGCGATATCGCAGGCCGTGCGGGCATGCTGGCGGGCTCGATGTACTACCATTTCCCGTCCAAGAACGACCTTATCGCCGCGGTCTATGCGGCGGGCGTGGCCGAGATCGGCGCGGCCGTCGATGCGGCGATTGCCCGCTCGCGGGCGCCGTGGTCGCAGCTGGAAGCGGCTTGCGTGGCCCATCTCGAAGCGCTCCTCGCCGACTCCGCCCACGCCGCGGTCATGACCGCCGATTTGAGTCGTCTCGACTCTCGCCTGCGCCGCCGGCTGGTGGCGATGCGCGACGGCTATGAGCAGCGCTTCATCCGGCTCGTGGCGGCGCTGCCGCTGGCCGCCGGAACGGACCGCAGCCTGTGGCGCCTGCAGCTCCTGGGGTCGCTCAACTGGACGCCGACCTGGTATCGCCGGCGCGGCAAGTCGCCCGCCGCGATCGCCCGCTCCATCGTGGCCAGCCTGCGATGACCGTCGAGATCCGCTACCTGGGACCAGGCGACGAACATGTCTTCGGGCGCATCGCGCCGGACGTGTTCGACCATGCCGTCGAGCGCGCCACCCTGGCGCATTATCTCGGCACGCCGGGCCATCATCTCATCGTCGCCCTGGCGAACGGCGAGATCGTGGGCCAGCTGGCGGCCGTGGTGCATCGTCATCCCGACCTGCGGCCGACCGAGCTCTACATCGACGAGGTCGGCGTGACGCCGGCCCTGCAACGTCAGGGCGTCGCCGGCCGCCTGCTCGAGGCGGCCTTCGCGCTCGGTCGCGAGCTCGGCTGCGCCGAGGCCTGGGTCGGCACCGAACCTGACAACCTGCCGGCCCAGGCGCTCTACGAGCGGCGCAGCCTGCCGGTCGAGCCGTTCGTGATGTACGTCTTCAGGCTCTAGCGTTGGGCGCCCCCGGCAAGGCTACGCGGCCGGTCCCGCGAACAGCAGCAGGTTGCCGTCGGGATCGCGGACGATGAAATCGCGGGCGCCCCACGGCTCCTGCTTCAGTGTCTGCAGAAAATCGACGCCGGCCGCCTGGTACTGGACGAAGAGCTGGCGGAGCTCGGCGGCGCTGGTCACCGTCAGTGACGCCGCAAGAAGCTGCTCGCGCTCGCGGATGTCGCCCACGAACACCGGCTCGCAGACCATGCGCAGGTTGAGCCGGGCGTTGTCGCGCTTCACCTGGCCATAGAACGGCGGTTCGCCGTAGGTGAAGACCACCTCGAAGCCCAGCTTCGCGGTGAAGAACGCGCACGACGCCTTGATATCGGCGACGAAGAGTTGGGCTTCGGCCCGGGTCAATTCAGGCTTCGAATCGATTGGCTGAGCGATGTCGGTCATGGCTTGCACTCCTGTCTTGAGCGCCTGCCAGCTCTCGAACCCCGATTGGCGAGCCACAAGCTCCTGCGCGTCGCTGAGCTTGAAATCGTGCTCCAGGATCTGGCGGTCCGTCAGATCCTTGAAACGCGGCAACACGGCCCTGATCTGTGCGGCGACCGGATGATGGCCGTCGCGATGCCAGCGCACATAGAGCTTGGCTTGCTTGCGGAGGTTCTCGAGGTTGGGCAAGGGCGCAGCTACGGGTTGGTCGACGTAGGTGGGCATAGCCCCTTCGGCTTTCGGCCGATGCGCCCTACTGCAACGCGGCAAGCATGTCCTGCCGCGCCCCGCGATGTCAACGCCCCAAGGCTAGACTAGCTCGGGAACGCCCAGAGCCATGCCGAAGCGGCGGCTGCAATCCAGCGGATCGCCGTACTTGCGGTGACGTGCCGTGTGCTGCGCGGCGGCCAGCAGCAGGCGGCCGCGATGAGGGTTCCGGTTCTTGCCGTAGTCCTCGAGCATGCAGAGGGCGATTTCCTGGTTGTGCGGATCGTTGCCGAGCCGCGAGCAGGCGAGCGCCAGCGCGCGCACCAGCGGCGCGGTATCCTGGCCGCTGTCGAGCGCGGCCTGGACCCAGCCCACCGCCTTCGGCGCATCGAGGGCAATGCAGGCGGCTTCGACCCGCGCCGCCATTTCGGCCGCGCTGAGGGCGCCGGTGTTCGCGGGCTTCTCGATCTGCGGCGGCGTGAGTTCGCCGGTCAGCTTCTGGTGCCAGGCGGCCTGGTTGAGATAGGCGGCGGCGAGATAGAGCAGCTTCAGGCGCTGCGGATGCTCGAACTTGTCCCAGAACCAGCCCAGCGTGTTGCAGTACTCGTAGCAATGCTGGGGCAGGGAGAAGTTGAGCTCGCCGTGGGTCTCGATCACGACCTCGGCAACGCCGACCTGGATCGCATCGAGGATCGCGCGCGGGCTCTTGCCGGCCTTCAGGAGCGCCGTCAGGTGCGGCAGGTAGTCGGGCTCGGGCTGGCGCACGATGACCTCGATCAGGGCCTCGGTCTCCTTGGCGTCCAGCGGCGCCTTGTTGTTGGCCAGGATCGCGCGCTCCTGCTCGGTCGTCCCGCTATAGGGCACGGCATGCAGGGTCTGGCCTTCGAGGTAGATCAGGATGGAATTGCTCGCCGCCTCGTAGAGCGAGTACCAGCGCGGGCCGACGGCGATGTCTAGGGCGCCGGCATAGAGCACGTCGTGCGCGCTCTCCCAGCCGATCGCCTCGCCCAGCTCGATGGTGGCGCGGGCGCGGAAGGATTTGTGGCCGGTCGTGTAGGAGCGATTGTGGAAGGAACGGTCCTGCACGTCGATCAGCCCGGCGAAGGCGAGCTCGGCCAGCGCCGCGCGCCGCTCGGCCGGATTCTCCATCAGGCCGAGGAAGACGCGGTAGGCATCGACCACCCTGCCGCGATGCACCAGGGTCATCCACTGGCCCAGCCGGTCCTGCAGCGGCCCGTCGAGCGTCTGCGGTGCCTGGTCGGGCCAGTGCACGACCGGCACGGGCGGCGGTCCGTCGGCCAATTTGAAGCCGCGCGCATAGTGGCCCGGCGCCTTGGCGATCTTCTGGTTCCAGATGTCGAGGCCGGTCGGGATGTACCAGATGGTCTGCGCCAGCGGCAGGCCCGACGCGCCGCCCGGCAGCATCTTGGAAAGATTCAGGCTGGCGCGGGCGCTCAGCAGGCAATGGTCGTTGTTGACGAAATTCACGAAGCCGTCATCCAGGCGCTCGTGATAGGGCACGTGGGTGTAGGGCGCGTGGATGCGCACCGCCTCGCGCAGCATCTCGGGCAGAGGCCGGCCTTCGCGCACCAGGCTGTAATAGACCTCGCTCGCGCCCTTCTGGTCGCGGGCCATGACGCGCTCTTCCAGCGCGCTGTACAGGGGGTCGGAACGCGTACTCGCAGCGACAGCAGAGTCAGGCGGCATGCAAACCTCCGGCGATACCGCCATTAGACGCCCGGACGGGCTTTCTTCCAAGCCGCTTTTCGCCCACGATCCGTATCGTGGCATCGAAAGGGCGGGGGATAGCCATGCTCACCACGCGGTCCAGCAAGCGCGACAAGGTCGGCCTGTTCAACAC
>JABCYT010000474.1 GCA_013290035.1 Alphaproteobacteria bacterium | reverse complement strand
GGGACCTCGGCGATGTCGCAACCCGGCTGCCACAGGCCGATCGTCATCGACACCTCGACATAGCGCGTCTGGCCGTCCTGGATCTCGACCTGGCGGGCGGCATTGTTGTCGCCGACCCGGCAGTCGATCTCGACCGGGCCGGGCGGGCCTTCAAGCCGCAGATAGGTGTGCGAGTTGAGCTGCGCCGTGGCGCCGCCCACGATGGCGATGTTGATCGGCTTGGCGAGGCCCAGCCAGCCCGGCCGATAGATGTAGAGCGCGCCCTTCTCTGGAGCCGTCTTATCGAAGCGCTTGGCGTCCTGGTCGGCCTGCGGCGGCGCCATCGGCACGTTGGCGCAGGCGCCAAGCACGAAGAGCAGCGACAGGGATAGGCTCTTGCCTCGGATCACGGTGTCCTCCCGGCATTGACGTATCTGATTATACGTCCGGAGGACGGCATACGTTCCCGCGAGCCGTCGCAAAGACGGCCTATTTCACCACCGTCTCGGCCGCGACCTTGATGCGGCCGGAGCGCCGCGCCTTGTCGAGCGCCTCGTGGTCCTCATCGGTCTGCCGCGCATAGGCCAGCGCGAATGTGGCGATGGCGTCGTCCAATGTGGCGGCGCTGCCGCAATAGCCCGCGATCTTCGCCGGGTCGCCCGATTTGGCGTGCGCCAGCGCCAGCGCCCAGCCGCACAGGCCGCAATATTCGATGAAGCTTCCGATGCCCTGCTCGTCGCCTTCGACGAAACTGGCACTGCCCTTCATGTCGGCGAGCTGGCGGATGTAGAAGTGCCGGCCGTCGACCTCGCCCCAGCCGAGAAAGACGTCGGGCGATCCCTGGGTGGTGCGCTGACCGACCACGACCCGCTGTCCGTGATTGTCGAACGGCAAGGTGAGATCGACATGGGCTGCCAGCACTGAAGACTGTGCCTCCTTGACCTGCAGGAACAGCGGGTCGTCGTCGTCCACGCCTTCGAGCAGGATGACCCAGCATCCCGTGCCGACGCTGCCCACGCCCACCACCTTGCGCACCGCATCGATGATGCGGTAGCGCGACAGCAGCCGTCGTCGGTCCACTGGAAGCGTCTGGATATAAGCGCCGAGCATCTGGTCCAGCGCCGCCCTGATCGGCACGCCGGTATCGGTGTGCGTCTCGCGCACGATCAGCGGGCTGTCCTCGATGATGCGAGGCTCGCCATCGACCTGCTCGGTGAGCTTGGCGAGTGAATGCATGTGTCCCCTGGCGCGGGCCTTGTCGAGCGACCGTTCGGCGTCGCGGCGCGCTCGCGGCGACAGCGCGTGGAGCACGGTGCGGTCGTCGATGTGATCGTACCAGACCTCGAGATAGCCCATCTCGGCATAGCGCCGAATGCGTTTGCGATAGCTGCGCACGGAGGCCCGCGCGGCATCCTGGGCTTCGTCATCATCGCCGCCCATGAAGCGGACGGCGACGGCGGCGCTGGCCGCCAAGCGCTTGACGTCCCATTCCCACGGCCCGGGATGGACCTCGTCGAAATCGTTGATGGCGAACACCAAGGTGCGCTCGGCCGAGGCGTAGACGCCGAAATTGGAGACGTGCATGTCGCCGCAGGCCGCCACCGCCAGGCCGGTGACCGGCGTGCGCGACAGGTCGCTCGCCATCACCGACGCCGAGCCGCGCAGGAATGTGAAGGGCGAGGGCAGCATGCGCGCGTAGCGCACCGGCACCAGCCTCTGAACGCGTGCGACGTTCTGCTTCTCCAGGATCTCGATGGGATCGGGCCGGTCGGCGCCACTTTCATAGGTGGCGTGGCTGGTCCGCGGCACCTTCTCGCGCAGCGCCTTGCCCGCCGCCAGCCGCTCGGCGATCGAAGGATGCCGGGCCTCGAAGGTGCCGATCAGCGAGCCCTGCTGCCGCTCCCCGGCCAGCAGCCGGTAGTAGCTGGGATCGATGTTCCCCCGCATGCTGACAACGTTCATCGCTGCCCTCCTGCCGCGCAACAATAGGGGCGGGCCGACCTGGCCTTCAACCGGTCAAGGCGGCGGCGTGCTCACCAGCGTGACGGTCCGGCAGCCATTGCCCTGCCAGCGGTAGTTCTGCGTGGCGCCGTTGGTCACGGTCCACTCCACGATGCAGCCCTCGCGGACAAGGGTGGGGGGAAAGCCGCCCATCGGCATCCAGATCCCTCGGCCCACCCGCGTGTACAGCGGCGCCATGCCGGGGCTGATGTACGAGGTGTCCCAGCGCCACTGCAGGACCTTGGTCTCCTCGTCGAGCTGATAGGTGTTGTCGGGAATGCGACCCATGCTGCCGAGCAGGTTGCGTTCGTTGCTGCCCGCCATCTCGCGCAGCCGAAGGTCGAAATCGGCATTGGTCGGGCCGCAGGCGGCCAGCGGCAGCAGGACCAGGCTTGCCAGGACACGACGCATGCAAACACCCGAAGCGACAACGCGGCAAGGCTGCGCCGCGTTGCGCGCAGCGGTCAAGAGCCGTCGATGGCTGTCCCTTCACAGCTGCGTGGGGACCGCCGGTCCGCTGCCCTTCCCTCGATGTCTGAAGTGTAGCAGATAGGGGCCGGCAAATGTCCCGGTCGGGGAAGCCTTGAGGCTGTTGGTCTTTCTCTTATGCGCGGCTCTGCTGGTGCTGGGGCAGTTCGCTCGGACGTTCAAGGACTCCGAGCGTTACGGCTACCTGGCCGACATCATGCCGTCGGACTGGGCGGCCACCAATGTGTGGCTCGAGAGCTCGCAGTGCGCGCTCGAGCGCGGTGTCTGGCTCGCCGTCTGTGAGAAGGGCAAGCTGGTGCCGATCTCCGAGCGCGCCATCGCCGACGATCCCGGCCATGCCCTGCTGCTTGACCTGTGGTCGATGACGACACGCAGCCGCGCCACCCTGCCCGACGTGGCGCGGCTCAACACGCTGTTGGACGCGCTCGGCCTCCTGACGCTGGCCGGCCTGCTGTTTTCGCTCAGGGCCTACATCACCTCGATCGTGCTGATGTGGTGGGGACCGGTCGAATATGTCGGTTGGATGGGCACCTCGCCGCACTGGAGCTATATCGGCCTGGTGAGCATGAGCGCCGTGCTGCCGCTCGCGATCGCGGCAAAGGACCTTGGCCTGCTGTCGCGGCGGTCCGGCAATCTCTGGATCGCCGCCGGGCTGCTGTTCCTGGGCCTCGCCACGCTGGCGCGCGAATCGATCGGCCTCATGGGCTTGCTGGTCAGCTTCGGCGTCCTCGCCCTGCTGCTCATGCGCCGGCCGCACCAGCGGCGGCGGATCCAACCCCTGCTACTCGCGGGCATGCTGGTGCTGGCTGTCTTCACGACGCCCAGGTGGGCTGTCATGGCGCGCGATGCGGCGTTCGACATGCAGCCCGCGCAGCGGCTGGCGACGCACGGGCTGGCGCACACGCTCTATCTCGGGCTGGGCTTCGTCGAGAACAAATGGGGCATCCGCTATGACGACGATTACGGCGAGGCGATCGCCAACAAGGCGGAGCCTCCGGTCGTCTTCGGTTCGCCCGACTATTTCCGGCTGATGGGAAGGCTTTATCTCGCCCGCTGGGCGGAGGATCCAGTCGAGGTGCTGCGCATCTACGCCGAGAAGGCGTGGCTGCTGCTCGCCGTGCCCACGCTCTATCCCGGGCCGCCCTTCGGCATCGTGCTGCTGTTGGGGCTGCTCCATCTCGCCGCGGCGACGGCGCTCGGCGCCTGGGGGCGCATCGGCTTCCCGCAGGGCTTCGTCATCGAGGGCGTCGCGCTCTGCTTCCTCGGGCTTTTCCTCGCCCAGGCCATGGTGGCGCTGCCCAGCCAGACTTACGCCATGCCGGCCAACGCCTTCGTGCTGGTGCTGCTGGGCGCGATCGTCGAGTTCTTCGTCCGCGGCCTGCTGCGCATCAAAGCAGCATGGTGACCACGACCAGGATCAGCAGCCCGACATAGATCACGGCATGCGCCTTGTCAGGGATCCTGGGCAAGGTGCGCACCGCAAGCTCGACGCCGACGACCGAGCAGGCCGAGAGGATGGCGAAGGACGGCAGGTGGACGAAGCCCAGGTAGTCGGGGCCGAGATCGACG
>JABCYT010000473.1 GCA_013290035.1 Alphaproteobacteria bacterium | reverse complement strand
ATCGTCGCTCTTTCCGCATCCGCGTTTGCCGATGACGCAGATTTCAAGAAGCAGTTGGAGCAGATCGGCCCCACATACATTGAGCTCTTCAACAAGCAGGATGCGACCGGTTTAGCTGCGCTGTACGCAACCGGCGCCATCATCGTCGATCCGGCGGGGCCACACACGGATATCGTGAAGGTCTACGAGGGCGCGTTCAAGGCGGGAATAAATCACATAGAGGTTAACACCGATCAGGCGTGGCCCTTGGGATCCGACACGGCGCTCGGGATGGGCAAGTACCGGGTCACCGGCAAGGACCCGAGCGGAGCTTCCATCGGAGACGCGGGCCTCTGGACCGCAACGTTTGTCCAAGAGGGCGGAAAATGGAAAGTCCGGATGCTGACGACAATTCCGCAGCCGAAATAAACCAATCTGGACGCGCGTGGATGCGCTCGCTTTATTGAGTTTTGACCCTAAGGCAGGTTACGGAATCCTGTCATCGAGGGAACGCACCGCGGATTGGCCCCGTAGCCCAGAGTAAGGGGTGATCGCGGCTTGGCGATCGCCCTGATCCACGAAGTCAGGAGCACGACATGATTGCGATGAAGTCCGCCAGGCTGGCCACTGTCGTCTTTGCCGGCGCCCTTGTGACGATGGCCGGCAGCGCCTTTGCCGAAACGTCGTGGGAAAGGAACCACCCCCGACGCGATCAGGTCAACGACCGGCTGCAAAACCAGAGCCGCCGCATCAACCATGAATACCGCGAGGGCGAAATCAGCAGAGGCCAGGCCCGGGCGCTGCATCGCGAGGACCGCCAGGTGCGCCGCGAGGAGCGCACCATGGCGTCGCTGGACGGCGGCCACATCACCCGCGCCGACCAGCGCGCTCTCAACCAGCAGGAGAATGCGATCAGCCGCCAGATTGGCCGCTGACGAGGCGCGTCTCCCGAGGGCGCATCACTGGATGAGGCACCCGGCGACCGCGCCGGGTGTTTCCTCGGCGCGGCAAAGGACGACCGCCATCAAGTCGGCGTTCGCACGAGGGCATAGCCGACGATCAATAAAATCAGGAATATCGGGAACAGGACAGGCGGTACGAGCCAGTCATGCATAGGTGCACCTCGCAGGTTGGGCGGGAGTGCACGGCTCTCTCAGCCATCGCAAGCCGAAGGCTTAGGGGGCGATGGTGGGCCAGCTCTACACCTTGCGGGCGCCTGCGTCTAACGCGGGCGCTGCCTTAATTGAGAGATCAAAGCCTACGCGCAGAGAGCGTATGCTGGCCGCATGCGCACCATCGAAACCACGGTCACGTTCCGGCATCCCTTCGCGCTCGCCGCTCTGGAGGCAACGCAGCCCGCCGGAACCTATCGCCTGGTGACGGAGGAAGAGGAGATCCCCGGCCTGTCCTTCGTCGCTTTCCGCCGGACGGCGATCCTGCTGCATCTCCCGGCTCTGGCGACGGCCAGCGCCGGTCATCAGGTCGTCAGCGTCGACCCCGTGGAATGGGCCGCCGTCGTGGAGGCGGACGGCCGGCATTAGTCGAACGCCACAGCGATTTCGGCGAGATATCGCTTGTTAGTTGCTCAAAGAGCACCACCTCTCTATCAGTTGTTGCAGCGCGCGTTCGGCGCTTGCCGCCAAAACCTCGACAATTTGAGAGAAACGCCATGAAATTCCGACCGCTGCACGATCGCGTGGTGATTCGCCGCCTCGAAGAGGAAGCCAAGACGACGGGTGGCATCTTCATCCCCGACACAGCCCGGGAAAAGCCGATGGAGGGCGAGATCATAGCCGTCGGCCCGGGCGCCCGCGACGAGAGGGGCACGGTGGTGCCGCTCGACGTCAAGCAGGGCGACCGCATCCTGTTCGGCAAGTGGTCCGGCTCCGAGGTCAAGCTCGATGGCGAGGATCTCCTGATCATGAACGAGTCGGACATCATGGGCGTCATCGAAGGCCACAACGTCGCCGTCGCCAAGAAGAAGGCGGCGTAAGGCCGGTCGTCATCGTCCAAGCATTCGAACAAGGAATAAAACCATGGCAGCGAAAGAAGTACGTTTTGGCGGCGACGCCCGCGCCCGCTTGATCCGCGGCGTCGATATCCTGGCCGACTCGGTGAAGGTCACGCTCGGCCCCAAGGGCCGCAATGTCGTGCTCGACAAGTCGTACGGCGCGCCGCGCATCACCAAGGACGGCGTCACCGTCGCCAAGGAGATCGAGCTTTCCGACAAGTTCGAGAACATGGGCGCCCAGCTGGTGCGCGAAGTGGCGACCCGGACGTCGGACACCGCCGGCGACGGCACCACCACGGCGACCGTGCTCGCCCAGGCGATCGTGCGCGAAGGCGCCAAGTCGGTCGCCGCCGGCATGAACCCCATGGACCTCAAGCGCGGCATCGATCTCGCCGCCGAATGGGTGATCGACGAACTCAAGAGCCGCTCGAAGAAGGTCTCGACCAGCGCCGAGATCGCCCAGGTCGGCACCGTCTCGGCCAACGGCGACAAGACGATCGGCGACATGATTGCCAAGGCGATGGACAAGGTCGGCAAGGACGGCGTGATCACGGTCGAGGAAGCCAAGAGCATGGCGACCGAGCTCGAGGTCGTCGAAGGCATGCAGTTCGACCGCGGCTATCTCTCGCCCTATTTCGTCACCAACGCCGAGAAGATGATCTGCGAGCTGGAAAACCCCTACATCCTCATCCACGAGAAGAAGCTGGCGGGCCTGCAGTCGCTGCTGCCGCTTCTGGAACTGGTCGCGCAATCGGGTCGGCCGCTGCTGATCATCGCCGAGGAAGTCGAAGGCGAGGCGCTGGCCACCCTGGTCGTCAACAAGCTGCGTGGCGGCCTCAAGGTCGCGGCGGTCAAGGCGCCGGGCTTCGGCGATCGCCGCAAGGCGATGCTCGAGGACATCGCCATCCTGACTGCCGGCAAGGAGATCAGCGAGGATCTCGGCATCAAGCTCGAGAACGTCACGCTCGACATGCTGGGCACCGCCAAGCGGGTCCATATCGACAAGGACAACACCACCATCATCGACGGTGCGGGCAAGAAGAAGGACATCGAGAGTCGCGTCACGCAGCTCAAGGCGCAGGTCGAGGAGACGACCTCCGACTACGACCGCGAGAAGCTGCAGGAACGGCTGGCCAAGCTGGCGGGCGGCGTGGCGATCATCAAGGTCGGCGGCGCCACCGAGATCGAGGTCAAGGAGAGGAAGGACCGGGTCGAGGACGCCATGCATGCGACCAAGGCCGCGGTCGAGGAAGGCGTCGTCGCCGGCGGCGGTGCGGCCCTGCTCTATGCCACGCGCGTGCTCGAGCACAAGAAGGGCGCCAATCACGACCAGCAGGTCGGCATCGAGATCGTGCGCCGCGCCCTGCAGGCGCCGGTCCGCCAGATCGCCGAGAATGCCGGCTTCGACGGCGCCGTGGTCGCCGGCCGCATGCTCGACCAGAAGGACGTGAATTTCGGCTTCGACGCGCAGAAGGGCGAGTACGCCAACATGATCAAATCAGGCGTCATCGATCCGACCAAGGTCGTCCGCACGGCGCTGCAGGGCGCGGTGTCGGTCGCCGGGCTCCTGGTGACGACCGAGGCCATGGTGGCCGAAGTGCCGGCCAGGAATGGCCAATCGGCAATGCCCGGCGGTGGCATGGGCGGCGACATGGGCTTTTAGCCCGCAGCGAGGGCGTCATGACCTTGCGTCCGGAATATTCACTCGGTCACTCCGAGTACAACGCGTTTCTCTTCGCCGCGGTCGGCGAGGAAAAAATCGGGCTGCCGCTCACGGTCCTGACGGCGTTGACGCGGCTGGGCTTCGACCCGTGGCTGGAAGCCGCCCGCTTGACTGATCTGCCCAGGGAAACCGCGGCGCGGGTCTTCGCCGTGACGATTGCCATGCTTCCCGAGGGCGACTGGAAGGCGTCGGAGGCGGAGGCGATCGCCGCGCGTCTGGTGAATTGGCTGCCACGGCAGAGCGCGGCGGTTATCCCATCGATAAAGGTCGCACCCGGTGCAAGCGGGAAGATGAAGTCGGCGGCTGCGACGTGGCTGGCCTGGAGTG
>JABCYT010000472.1 GCA_013290035.1 Alphaproteobacteria bacterium | reverse complement strand
TCTTCGGCATCGGCGGCGGCTGGAATGTCGACGAGATGGAGAATCACGGCGCCCGTTACGAGACGCGCTTCAAGATGATGCGCGAGTACGTACTGGCCATGAAGGCGCTGTGGACCCAGGACGAGGCGTCCTATCACGGCGAGTTCGTGGACTTCGAGCCGGTGTGGTCGTGGCCCAAGCCGGCGCAACGCCCGCATCCGCCCATCATCCTGGGCGGCGAGAGCGACCATACGCTGCGCCGCGTGATCGACTATTGCGACGGCTGGTTCCCACGCCCGCGCGGCGGTTTTGACGTCGTCCAGGGGGTCGAGCGGCTGCGCCGGATGGCGACCGAGAAGGGACGCAATCCCGCCACGCTGACGACCATCGTGTTCGGTGCCCCCAACGACGCCAAGGCGCTGGAGAGCTACGAAAAGGCCGGCATCCAGAGCGCGCTGCTGGCAATCCCCGACGAAAGCCCGGACGAGATCCTGCGTTATCTCGACAAGATCGCGCCGCTGGCCAAGGTCGGAGTCCCTGCGTGAGCGTCGCCATCGGCCTCGGCCTGATGGAATTCCCCTTCGCCGGCGCCGCCGATTACTGGCGCTGGGTCGATCTCTGCGAGGCGGGCGGCGTCGATTCCCTTTGGCAAACCGACCGCCTGGTGAGCCGCCAGCCGATCCTCGAATGCATGGCGGTGATGGCGGCCCTGGCCGGCCGCACGCGACGCCTGCGCTTCGGCATGAACGTCGTGTCGCTGGCGCTGCGCGATCCGGTGCTGCTGGCCAAGCAATGCGCCACCATCGACGTCCTGTCCGAGGGCCGTCTGCTGCCGGCCTTCGGCATCGGCAGTCCGCTGGGGCCGGAATGGCAGGCGCTCGACATCGATACCAAGACGCGCGGCCGGCGCACCGACGAGTCGCTGGAGATCATCGCCCGGCTGTGGCGCGAGGACAGCGTCGACTTCGAGGGCAGGCATTATCGCCTCAAGGGCGCGTCGATCTCGCCCAAGCCCGTGCAGCCCGACCTGCCGATGTGGATCGGCGGCTCGTCGGAGGCCGCGATCCGGCGCACGGCACGCTACGGCACCGGCTGGCAGTCCGGTGCAGAACTGCCGGCCGATGTCGGCAAGGTCGTTGCGGCCATCAAGAAAGCGGCAGCCGAGGCCGGTCGCACCATCGACGAGGATCATTACGGCGCGGCGTTTCCGTTCTATTTCGGCAGCCCCGGCGACGGCATCCTGTCGGCCGCCATGGCGGCCTACGAGAAACGCACCGGCCGCGATCCCGCCCGCTACTTCGCGATCGGCGACGAGAAGGTGATCCTCGATCGCGTCGCCGAATATGCCGCCGTGGGCGTCGAGAAGTTCATCCTGCGTCCCGTAGGGCCTGACGGCGATGCGATCATCGGCCAGACCAGGAAACTGATCGAAAAGGTGCTGCCGCAGGTCGAAGCGCGGTGGCCGAAGAAAGCCAAGGCAGCCTAGAGGGGGAAACCATGCATATCGGCGCAGCGATGTTCTTCACCGACTACTCCATGCCTCCCGGCGAACTGGGCAAGGCGCTGGAGGAGCGCGGCTTCGAATCGGTGTGGGCGCCCGAGCACTCGCACATTCCGCTGACGCGCAAGTCGCCGTTTCCCGGCGGCGGCGAGTTGCCCAAGAAATACTACGACGCCATGGACCCGTTCGTGGCGCTGATGGCGGCCGCCGCCGCGACCCAGAAACTCAAGGTCGGCACCGGCGTCTGCCTGGTGAACCAGCGCGATCCGATACAGACAGCCAAGCTGGTGTCGTCGATCGACCAGCTTTCCGGCGGGCGCTTCCTGTTCGGCGTCGGCAACGGCTGGAACCAGGACGAGATGGAAAACCACGGCACGGCTTTCGAGACCCGCCACAAGCTGGTGCGCGAGCGCATCGAGGCGATGAAGGTGATCTGGACCAAGTCCAAGGCCGAGTATCACGGCGACATGGTGAAGTTCGATCCCATGATGGCCTGGCCCAAGCCGGCGCAGAAGCCGCATCCGCCGATCCTGGTCGGCGGCGCCTTTCCCTACGGCGCGCGCCGCGCGCTGCGCTACGGCGACGGCTGGATGCCGCTGCGCTCGCGCAAGGGCTATGCCGAGGTGCGGGACCTGTTCCCGAAGTTCCGCGAGATGGCGAAGGAGGCCAACCGCGATCTCGCCACCGTGCCGATCTCGATCTGGAGCGCGAAGGAGGACGAGGACCAGCTGAAGCGCGACCGCGACGAGGGTGTGGTCCGGATCGTGATCAGCCTCGAATCGGCCAAGGCCGACGCCATCCTGCCCGAGCTCGACCGCTGGGCGAAGCTGGTGAAGAAGGTGGCTTAGTCTTCCGGACCGCGAGCCTCCGGCTCGCTCATAATCATGAGCGAGCGAGACGCTCGCGGTCCGGATGAGATTAAACCAGCGCCAGCACGTCCTTCCGGAACTTCTGCATCTCGCCCAGCATCGCCTCGACGGTGGTGCCGCCGAAGCCGATGTCGAGGTGGCCGACTCCCATGTCGCGCAGCGCCTTGATGTCGGCGGCGATTTCCGCGGGCTTGCCGGCGAACAGCCGCCGCTCGCCGTCGCCCGCCTTGGCCGGCACGCTCTCGCCGTAGGCGGTGCAGCGCAGCGCGAGTTCGACCGCGTCGGGCCTGCGCCCGGCTTCCGCGGTCATCTTGCGCAGGCGCGCGACACTGGCCTTGAAGCGCGCCAGCGAATCGAGCGGGAAGGCGGGGTTGGTGCCGATCGGATACCAGGCATCGCCCAGCTTGGCGGTGCGGCGCAGCGCCGGCCCGCTTTCGCCGCCCACCCAGATCGGCGGATGCGGCTTCTGCACCGGCTTGGGCTCGAAGACGATGTTGTCGAAACGGACATGTTCCCCGGCGAAACGCGGCTTGCTGTTGGTCCAGAGCTCGAGGAAGGCCTTGATGTATTCGTCGGTGACCTTGCCGCGCGCTGCGAAATCGGGCGCCTCGATGGCCTCGAACTCCTCCTTCAGCCAGCCGGCGCCGATGCCCAGGGTCAGGCGCCCACCCGACAGGACGTCGATGGTCGCCAGCATCTTGGCCGTCAGTACCGCCGGGCGATGCGGCACGACCATCACCGAGGTGATGAGCCGCAAGCGCGTCGTCTTGGCGGCCAGGAACGCCACTTCGATCAGCTGTTCGTGCCGTTCGGCGCGTGCACCGGCCGGAAATTCACCTGTCGAGCTGTAGGGATATTTGGCCTGGATGTCGGTCGGGATCACGACATGGTCGCTGAGCGTGGCATAGTCGAAGCCCATGGCTTCGCCTTCGGTGACCAGTTTTGTCAGAGGTGCGGTCGCCGATAATGGTCCGGCGGTCGGCGCGTTGAAACCGATCTGCATGCGTCATCTCCCTCTGGAAAGTGCGTTCGTGATGCCCATAGTACACGATGCGGCCGAAGGCGATTGTCGCTATCGTTCGCCCGCTGGCGTCACTGCGTAGAGGATCTTGGGTCATGGTGGAGCTTTCCGGGCTGATGGCGGACGCAGCACGGCTGCGCGATCGCGGCCATGGCCGGCTGATCTCGTATTCGCGCAAGGTCTTCATTCCGCTGACCCACCTGTGCCGCGACGTCTGCCACTACTGCACCTTTGCCGAGCGGCCGCGCGCCGGCCAGCCGGCCTACCTGTCGCCCGAGCAGGTCCTCGCCATCGCCCGCGCCGGCCAGGTGGCGGGCTGCACCGAGGCGCTGTTCACTCTGGGCGACAAGCCGGAGCTGCGCTACCAGGCGGCGCGCGATGCGCTGGCGGCCCTCGGATACCAAACCACGATCGAGTATCTGACCGCGATGTGCGGTCTGGTGCTGCGCGAGACCGGCCTGCTGCCGCACGCCAATCCCGGCGTCATGACGCGCGAGGAGATCGCCGGACTGCGCGCGGTCACCGCCAGCCAGGGCATCATGCTCGAATCGACCAGCGAGCGGCTTTGTGAGAAGGGCGGCGTGCATTATGGCTCGCCCGACAAGCATCCGGCGGTGCGCCTGGAGACGATCCGTCTGGCTGGCGAATTGAAGGTGCCGTTCACCACCGGC
>JABCYT010000471.1 GCA_013290035.1 Alphaproteobacteria bacterium | reverse complement strand
GGCCAACGCCGACCCCAACGCCGCCGACGACGGCACCGCCAAGCGCATCTCCGCCCCCGAAGGCGCCATCAACTTCAACATGGGCACGCTGGTCGGCTCCTACGCCTCGGTGGCGCGCATGCTCGACGAATGCGCCACCGTGCCGGCCACCAAGGGCATCATGCTGACCTTCGACGACTTCCTGATCGGCATGGAGCAGTTCGGTCAGCGCATCCAGCCGCTGATGAAAAGCCGGTCGGCGAAGCTCAAGCAGGTGGCGTAGGACGACGCCGATGGACATCGGCGTGTTCATTCCGATCGGCAACAACGGCTGGCTGATCTCGACCAACTCGCCGCAATACAGGCCGACCTTCGAGCTCAACAAGCAGGTCGTGCAGAAGGCGGAACAGTACGGGCTCGACTTCGCCCTCTCCATGATCAAGCTGCGCGGCTTCGGCGGCAAGAGCGAGTTCTGGGACCACAATCTCGAATCCTTCACCCTGATGGCAGGCTTAGCCGCGGTCACCCAACGCATCCAGCTCTACGCGTCGGTGGCTGTGCTGACCTTGCCGCCGCCGATCGTGGCGCGCATGACGTCCACCATCGATTCGATCTCGGGCGGGCGATTCGGCATCAACATCGTCTCGGGCTGGGCCAAGGCGGAGTACGAGCAGATGGGCCTGTGGCCAGGCGAGGAGCATTTCGTCAAGCGCTACGACTACAGCACCGAGTATGTGACGATCCTGCGCGAGCTTTGGGAGACCGGGACCTCGAACTTCAAGGGCCAGTACTTCCAGATGGAGGATTGCAAGCTCTCGCCCCGGCCCCAGACCTACGTGAAGGTCGTCTGCGCGGGCCAAAGCCCGCGCGGCATCGAGTTCGGCGCCGCCCACGGCGACTACAATTTCGTCGCCGCCAAGGGCGTCAACACGCCGACCGCCCATGCGGCGACCAACGCGGCGATGGCCGAGGCCGCCGCCAGGACCGGTCGCGACGTCGGCAACTACGTGTTGCTGATGGTGATCGCCGACGAGACCGACGAGGCCGCCATGGCCAAGTGGAGGCACTACAACGAAGGCGCCGATCTCGCTGCGATGACCTGGCTGGCCGACCAGGCGAACGCCGATTCCAATGCGGCCGCGACCAGCACGGCGCGGCAGATGGCGGCGCCGACGGGCGCGGTCAACTTCAACATGGGCACGCTGGTCGGCTCCTACGCCAATGTCGCCCGCATGCTCGACGAGTTCGCCGCGGTGCCCGCCACCAAGGGCCTCATGCTCACCTTCGACGATTTCCTGATCGGCATGGAGCAATTCGGCCAGCGCATCCAGCCGCTCATGAAAAGCCGGGCGGCGAAGCTGGCGGCGGTGGCTTAGGATGAGTCATTCGAGCACGATCCGCGGGAAGTAGAACGACACCACCCAGTTGGGCACGTCGACGATCGAGCTGATGCGGAGGTCGGCGCAGACGCTGCACAGCATGTAGGCGTCGATCGGCGAATAGCCGAAGCGCTTGCTCAAGAGATCGATCATTTCCATGACGGCGGTGCGGGCGCCGGTCATCAGGTCGGGGCCGATGCCGGTGGTGACCTCGTAGCCCTTCTTGTCGAAATGGTCGCTCACCGGCCCGGGCGTGACGTAGCGCGGCATCTTCAGATTGGCGCCCTTGATGAGGTCGAACTTCAGCGCCACGTCGATCGGGCTCTCGATCGCGGTGCCGCAGACCTCGCCGTCGCCCTGGGCGGCGTGAGTGTCGCCGACCGAAAACAGCGCGCCGTCGACCTCGATCGGCAGATAGAGCTCGACGCCGGCGGTGATGTCGCGGACGTCCATGTTGCCGCCGACATTGCGCGGCGGGACGATGCTGTGCAGGCCGGGCGCGGCCGGCGCCACGCCGATCGTGCCGGGAAAGGGCCTGAGCGGCACCTTGCCGCCCGGCCCGTACATCGCGGGTTTCAGGCCGGGATCGTAGTTCCAATGATGCAGGTGTGCGTCGGGGAACTGGTCGGTAAGCAGGCCGAAGCCCGGGATATTGCCCGTCCAGCCCCAGCCCGACGGCTGCAGCGACAGCACCGTGACCTTGAGCGCATCGCCGGGCTTGGCGCCATCGATGAAGACTGGCCCGGTCACCGGGTTGACGAAGGCGAGGTCGAGCTTCTTCAGGGCCTCCGCCGTCGAGCTCTTGGAGAGTTGCCCGGAAGACGCGTCCCTCGTCTCGAACTGCACGGTCTCGCCCGGTGCAATCGTGAGCCGCGGCGGGAACTGGTTGTTCCAGCCGTGATGGATATGCTCCCGGTGAATCGTGTGCTTGGCATGGCTGTGCATGAGCGGGACTCCTAGACCGCGACCGTGAGGGCGCCGTCGATCACGAGGTTGGTGCCGGAGATGCGGCTGGCCATCGGGCTCGCCAGGAAGACCACGCCGTTGGCCACCTCCTCGGCCGTGCCGAACTTGCCCGTGGGGTTGACCTTGACCGTCGAGGCGAACAGGTCCGGCATGTTCTTCTCGATGTTCTGCCAGATGCCGCCGTCGAAGTAGGTGTTGCCGGGCGACACGCAGTTGACGCGAATGCCCTTGCCGACCAGTTGCCGGCTCAAGCCCTTGGCGTAGTGGATCAGCGCCGCCTTCATCGCGCCGTAGGAGCCGGCGGCGAAGTCGACCTCGAAGCCCGACACGCTGGAAATGAGCGCGATCGACGGCGAGGAGGACTTCTCGAGAAACGGCACGGCGGCGCCGACGGCGTTCACCGTATGCATCATGTCGGTGCGGAAGGATTTCTCCCAGCTCTCTTCGGTATCGCCTACCGCCAGGGCGCTCACGTTGCAGACCAGCGCATCGAGGC
Organism: Alphaproteobacteria bacterium; assembly: GCA_013290035.1. Classification (GTDB taxonomy): domain Bacteria; phylum Pseudomonadota; class Alphaproteobacteria; order Reyranellales; family Reyranellaceae; genus Reyranella. The sequence continues at coordinate 1,230 of JABCYT010000471.1, read as the reverse complement.
CGCCCAGCTCGGCGGCGCTGGCGGCGATCCAGTGCTTGAGCGCCGGCCCGTCAGCGACATCGAGCGCCTTGCCGAAGGCCTTGACGCCCTTGGCCTTGAGCGCCGCGACAGCCGCCGCCACTTCGTCGGCGTTGCGCGCGCAGATGGAAACGCTCGCGCCTTCGGCGGCGAAACCTTGGGCGATTGCCCGGCCGATTCCCTTGCTGCCGCCGGTGACGGCGACCCGCTTTCCTTTCAGCCCAAGATCCATCTCAGCCTCCCGCGCTTGAACGACATCGCGCCTATTTTGCGCCGCCGCGACCGGCCGATCCATGCAGAAGCCGCGCCAAGGCTTCAGAGGTTCAGCCGGTTGAAGACGAACCGAGGCAGATGGCGCACCACGAACATGATCAGCGCCCACTGGGCCGGCGCATAGACGACGGGTCGCTTGGCGTCGATGCCGCGCACCATGGCGCGCGCCACCTGCTCGACCGAGGCAAGGCGGCGGCCGCTGGCCCGGTGCGCAGCAGCCATCGGCGTGTCGGTCGGACCGGGCTTGATCAGCACGACGCTGACCCCGGTTCCGGCGAAGCGGTGCTCCAGCCCCTCGGCGTAGCGCGCCACCAGGCCCTTGCAGGCGCCGTAGGTGTAATTGGCCTTGCGGCCGCGATCGCCCGCGACCGAGCCGATGATGGCGATCGTGCCGCGGCCCGCCCTGGCGAAATGGCCGGCGAAAGCCTCGGCGAACAGCGCCGGCGATACGGCGTTCACTTCGAGCGTATCGCGGCAGACCAGAAGATCATCCTCACAGAGGCTTTGCTCGGGCAGCACGCCGTGGGCGATCAGCACGATGTCGATGGGGCGTGCGGCGGTCTCGGCAGCGAGCCGGCCGATCGCAGCGGCATCGAGGAAATCGGCCTCGACCACCGCGATGGTCGAAGCGGGGCTGCGCACCCGCAGGTCCTCCGCGACGCGGCCGGCCTTGGCGGCGTCGCGCGCCACCAGCACGAGGTCGCAGGTCTCGCGCGCCACCCACAGCCGGCAGCAATGTTCGGCGATCGCGGAGGCGGCGCCAATGACGACGATTCTCATGCCGGGGCCCTTTGCTAGCTTCCCATCAGGCGGCGGGACATGGCGGAGCTCATGCCCGGATCACGGTAGCCCAAAAATTCGCCGAGGCGCGGATAACCCGCTTCGAACACCGAGCGCGGCATGCGCGCATCCTTCGCCGGATAGAGGCGACCGCCGGCT
>JABCYT010000470.1 GCA_013290035.1 Alphaproteobacteria bacterium | reverse complement strand
TCGTTGGCGCCGATGGCGACGCCGCAGCGCGCCTCGAGCACGGCCAGCACCATGGCGAGCCGGTTGGCGTCCCAGCCGACCACGGCATGGCGCGGCGTGGCGAACGAGGAGGGCGCGACCAGGGCCTGGATCTCGACCAGCAACGGCCGGGTGCCCTCGATGCCGGCGAACACGCAGGCGCCCGAGACACGGCCGCGCCGCTCGCCCAGGAACAGCGCCGAGGGGTTGGCGACGTCCGACAGGCCGCGGTCGGACATCTCGAACACGCCAATCTCGTCGGTCGGGCCGAAGCGGTTCTTGACGGTGCGCAGGATTCTGAACTGATGGCCGCGCTCGCCCTCGAAATAGAGCACCGTGTCGACCATGTGCTCGAGCACGCGGGGACCGGCGATGGCGCCATCCTTGGTGACGTGGCCGACCAGCAACACGGCGATGCCGCGGCGCTTGGCGAGCTCGACCAGGGCCTGCGCCGAGGCGCGCACCTGGGTGACCGTGCCCGGCGTGCTGTCGACCGTGTCGAGCCACATGGTCTGGATGGAATCGATCACCGCCACCTTGGGCGCGTCGGGCCGCTCCAGGGTCGCCACGATGTCGCGCACCGAGGTGGCGGCGCTCAACTGCACCGGCGCGTCACCGATGCCCAGCCGCTCCGCCCGCAACCGCACCTGATCGAGCGCCTCTTCGCCCGAGATGTAGGCGCACGCGGTATGCTGGCGCGCCAGCGCCGCCGCGACCTGGAGGAGCAAGGTCGATTTGCCGATGCCGGGATCGCCGCCGATCAGCAGGGCCGAGCCGACCACCAGCCCGCCGCCGCTCACGCGGTCGAACTCGGCGATGCCGCTCCTGTAGCGCGGCGGCTGCGGCGTCGAGCCGGTGAGGCCGGCGAATTCGAGGGTGCGCCCTTTGCCGCCGCGCGCGAGCCCGCCGCCGGCCGGACCGGGTGCGGGGGCCGCTTCCTCGATGATGGTGTTCCACTCGCCACAGGACTCGCAGCGCCCGCTCCATTTGCTCGTCACCGCGCCGCACGACTGGCAGACGAAGCGCTTGATCGGGCGGGCCATCAGTGCAGCTCGCGCTTGGAGAGGCACCAGCCGTTGCCGTGCAGCCAGCACGTCTCGTCCTGATCGTGCGGGTCGCGCCGCAGGCTGCGCACCGCCTGCTGGCCCGCGCCGTCATTCAATGCCTGGGCGAGGGCCGCCTCGTCCTCCTTGCTGCGGGCGCCGGCGCAGGGGTAGAAGCCGGCCCATCCCGTCGAGCGCGCCGCAAGCTGCGCGCCATGGCGATCGAGCCGCAGCATGAAGCCGCCGCGCTGTTCGGCCGTCAGCGGCAGCAACAGGCGTCCGCCGTCGGCCAGCGCATCGAGCCACCAGGCAAGGGGCGTCGCGGCGCCGGCGAAAGCCAGGATCACATCCCATTGCCCTTCGATCAATATGCTGGCGTCGGCGCAGCGAACCCGCGCGGTGCGCCACGCTTCGAGATTGCGCCGGGCGAGCTCGGCCAGGCCTTGATCGATCTCGAGTGCATCGACGCGACCGCGCGGCCCGGCGAGTTCCGCCAGGATCGCGGTGTAGTAGCCGGAACCGGCACCGAGCTGCAGCACGCGATCGCCCTGGCGCACGCCGATCCGGTCGAAATGGAAGGCCCACAAGGACGGTCCGCCGATATTGAGCCGCCGCTTCTCGTCGAGCGCCACCAGCACATTGTGATAGAGCCAGTGCGGATGGGCATCCGGCGTGCTCCAGTAACCGTCGCCATCGTGCAGCAGGCGCCACGGTCCCGGCCCCGCGAAGCGCTCGCGCGGCACGGCCGCAAAGGCCTTGACGACGCGCTCGCAGCCGATATGGCTCACCACGCGAAGCTCCTCGGCGAAGTGACGCCGGGCCGCGTCGAGGCTTGGCGCGCGCTGCATGGTCAGAGTTTCCGGACCTGCATCTGGATCGGCCCTTCGGCGCGGCCGCGGATGAACTGGTCGACGTACGCATTGCCCGAGCGGTCGATGTCGGCGACCGGGCCCTGCCAGACCAGGCGGCCCTCGTGGAGCATGCCGATGCGGTGGCCGATCTTGCGGGCGCTCGCCATGTCGTGGGTGATCGATACCGCGGTGGCGCCGAGGTCGCTGACGCATTTCACGATCAGGTCGTTGATGACGTCGGCCATGATCGGGTCGAGACCGGTGGTCGGCTCGTCGAAGAAGATGATCTCGGGCTCGCGGGCGATGGCGCGCGCCAGCGCCACGCGCTTCTGCATGCCGCCGCTCAGCTCCGCGGGGAACAGCTCGCCGATCTCGGGCCCCAGCCCGACATTGCCGAGCTTGGCGATCGCCACGTCGCGCGCCTTGGCGGGCGGCATGCCGTCGCTCTGGATCGGGCCGAAGGCCACGTTCTCCCAGACGCGCAGCGAATCGAACAGCGCGCCGCCCTGGAACAGCATGCCGAACTTGCGCATGACCTGGCTGCGGCCGTGATCGCCGAGATCGACGGTCTCAACGCCATCGACCTTGATCGAACCGTCGTCGGGCTGCATCAGGCCCAGGATGCATTTCAGCAGCACCGACTTGCCGGTGCCCGAGCCGCCGATCACCACCATCGATTCGCCCATCGCGACCTCGAGGTCGATACCGCGCAGCACCTGCTTGGACCCGAAGGACTTGGTGACGCCGCACAGCGAGATCTTCGAGGGAGCCATCAGAGTGCGAAGAAGGCTTCGGTGATGAAGTAGTTGAAGGTCAGGATCAGCATGGACGCCGAGACCACGGCGCTGGTCGTCGCCATGCCGACGCCCTGGGCGCCGCCCTTCGACGTGTAGCCGTGATAGCAGCCCATCAGCGCGATCAGGAAGCCGAACACCGCGGCCTTCACCAGGCCCGAGAAGACGTCCTGGAATTGCAGGAAGTCGAGGGTGTTGCGGAGATACGCGGCGTCGTTGAAATCGAGCTTGTAGACGCCGACCAGGAAGCCGCCCAGCACGCCGATGATGTCGGCGAGCAGCACCAGGATCGGCAGCGTGATGACGGCGGCGATCAGGCGCGGCACCACCAGGTACTTGTAGGGGTTGGTCGAGAGCGTGGTGAGCGCGTCGATCTGCTCGGTGACCCGCATGGTGCCGATCTCGGCGGCCATCGCAGCACCCACCCGGCCGGCCACCATGAGGGCCGCCAGCACCGGGCCGAGCTCGCGGGTCAGCGACACCACGACCACGTTGGGGATGGCCGATTCGGCCGAGAAGCGGGCGAAGCCGGTGTAGCTCTGCAGCGCCAGCACCATGCCGGTGAAGATCGCCGTCAGCCCGACCACCGGCAGCGAGTAGTAGCCGATCTCCATTATCTGATGGACGATCTGCTTGCGGTACCACGGCGGCTGCAGCGCGCAGCGGATGGCCTGCAGGGCGAAGGCCGAGACCGAGCCGATGGCCTCGAGGAAGGCGAGCGTCACGCGCCCGAGCAGGGTGACGAGCGGTACGCTCACTGGTGGGCCTCCGGGCGGTCGACATAGAAGCGCGCGTAGCGCCGGCCGAGCGCAGTCATGACTTCATAGGCGTTGGTGCGCGCGTGATCGGCGAGGTCGTCGGGCGTCAGGTCGGGGCCCAGCACCTCGACCGTCGCGCCCGGCTCGGACTGCGCCTCGGGCACTTCGGTCACGTCGATCGTCGCGAGATCCATCGAGATACGGCCAATCACGGGCACACGATGCCCGGCGAGATGCACATGGGTGCGGTTGATGAGGGTACGGAAGTAGCCGTCGGCATATCCCAGCGCGATCGTGGCCACGCGACTAGGCCGAGCGGACCGCCATGCGGCACCGTATCCAACGGTCTGGAAAGCGTCAATTCGGCGGGTCTGCAGGATGCGTGCGTGCAACGTCACCACCGGCAGCATCGGATTGGGCCGGCCGGGCAGGGGATTGATTCCGTACAGCGCCGCGCCGGGCCGCAGCAGGTCGAAATGATAATCGGGTCCGAGGAAGATGCCCGACGAATTGGCCAGCGACGTCGGCGCCCCCGGCATCGCCTTCACGAAGGCGCGAAAGCGCGAAAGCTGCTCGCCGTTGATGGGGTTGTTGG
>JABCYT010000469.1 GCA_013290035.1 Alphaproteobacteria bacterium | reverse complement strand
CGCCAGCACCGTGAATCAGTTCCGCAAATACGCAAAGTATATCGTCCTGACCCTGATGTTCGGCATGCTGATCATCAGCTTCGGTCTGTGGGGCATCGGCGACATGCTGCGCGGTGGCGGAAGCAGCAGCGAAATCGCCCATGTCGGCGGCACGCACATCCCGATCTATGGCTGGATCGGCGGCTCGTCGGTCACCGCCAATCAGGTGCGCGACCAGTTCAACCTCCAGCTCGACGGCATCCAGCGTCAGACCGGCCGGCGGCCCGAGCCCGAGCAGGCGCTGCGCTTCGGCCTGCATATTCGGGCGCTCGAGGAGGTCGTCCAGCGCGCCGTGCTCGACCACGCCATCCAGGAGTTCGGGCTGGTCGTGAGCGATGAAGAGGTGCGGGCGGCGATCGCGCGCAATCCGGCCTTCCTGGGCACCGGCGGCTCGTTCGATCCCCTGCTCTACCGCAACCGCCTGCAGCAGGCGCGCATCTCCGAGGCGCAGTACGTCACCGAGATGCGCCGCGAGATCGCGGCCAACCAGCTGTTCGGCGTGGTGCGGCCCGAGGGGCTGGCGCCGAAGTCGCTGCGAGACGACATCTTCAGAATGGAAGGCGAGAAGCGGATCGCCGAAACGCTCTACGTGCCCGACGCCATCGTCGTCGACGTGCCCAAGCCCACGGCCGAGCAGCTCAACGCCTATTTCGAGGCCAACAAGACCAAGTTCCAGATCCCCGAGTTCCGCGCCTTCTCCTACGTCCTGCTGAGCGTCGAGGACATCCTGCCCCAGGTTTCGGTGACCTCCGAGCAGGTCAAGCAGGAATACGAGGCACGCTCTGCCGAGTTCGGCACGCCGGAGAAGCGCGACGTCGACCAGGCGATGGCCGACAGCGAGGCCAAGGCCAAGGCCATCATCGCCGCCGCCACGGCCGGCAAGTCGCTCGAGGACGCGACCAAGGAGGTCCTCGGCACCGCCGACGGCGTGATCAAGCTCGGCATGGTCACCAAGAAGGACCTGCCGCCCGGTCCGCTGGCCGACGGCATCTTCGGCCTGCCCACCGGCGTTGCGCCGGAGCCCATCCACTCCCCGCTCGGCTGGCACGTCATCAGGGTCAACAAGATCGAGCCCGGCAAGGCGGTGCCGTTCGACGAGGTCAAGGACAAGCTCGAGAAGGAGTTGAAGGCCCAGGCGGCGCCCGACATGCTGATCAAGCTGGTCACCGACTTCGAACGCATCCTGAGCAAGAGCCAGTCGATGAAGGCCGCCGCCGAGGAGCTCGGCCTCAAGATCAAGACCTACGAAAACGTCGATGTGCGCGGCCAGGATGCATCGGGCAAGCAGGTCGTCATCGGCCCGGCCGCCGCCGAGCTGGTGCAGGCCGCGTTCAACACCCGCGAAAGCGCCGAGAGCGACCTGCTGGAGACGCCGCACGGTGAATATTTCGTCGTGCGTACCGACCGCGTCACGCCGGCCCGCGTCCCCACCCTCAACGAAGTCGAAGCCAAGGTCACGGAGGCCTGGCAGGCCGAAGAGCGGCGCAAGCTCGCCGATGCCAAGGTCAAGGCCGCTCTCGAGAAGGCCCAGGCCGGCACCGATCTCGCTGCCCTCGCCAAGGAGCTCGGGCTGGAGGTGCGGACCACCAAGGCGGTCACCCGCTTCGAGGCCGATCAGCCCAACTACCTCACCCAGCCGGTGGTGCAGGCGCTGTTCAAGCTGGCGCCGGGCAAGGTGCAGTCGGTGCGGACCGCCGACGGCAGCGTCATCGTGCGCCTGAAGCAGGTCGAGCCGGTCGACCTCGCCAAGGAGAAGGAAGCGCTCGAGCGCTTCGGCAAGCAGATCGACACCATGGTCGCCAACGACCTGGTCCTGCAGCTCGTCGCGGCGCTGCGCACCAAGTACGGCGTGTCGGTCGACGAGTCGGCGTTTGCGGCGGCCTTCCGGCCGCAGCAGCAGTAGACGTCGGCCGATGTCGATCTCGCCGGACTTCGATGCTTTCGCGGCGTGTTACGAATCGGGCAGGCCGCAGGTCGTGTCGACCAAGCTGGTCGCCGACCTCGAGACGCCGGTCTCGGCCTACCTCAAGCTCGCCGACGGCCGCGCCAATTCGTTCCTTCTGGAATCGGTCGAAGGCGGCTCGGTGCGCGGCCGCTATTCCATCATCGGCTTCAAGCCCGACATGATCTGGCGCTGCACCAAGGGCCACGCCGAGATCAACCGCCGGGCCCGCGCTGACGCCCAGGCCTTCGAGCCGCTGGAGGGACGGCCGCTCGAGACGCTGCGGCTGCTGATCCGCGAATGCCAGATGGACCTGCCGCCCGGCCTGCCGCCGATGGCCTCCGGCCTGTTCGGCTTCCTGGGCTACGACATGGTCCGCGACATGGAGCGGCTGCCCGACAAGAACCCCGACCCGATCGGTCTGCCCGACGCGGTGATGGTGCGGCCGACCCTGATCTGCATCTTCGACCGGCTGGAAGACAACGTCACCCTGGTGACGCCGGCCTGGCCGCAGGCCGGCATCGGCGCGCGCGCGGCCTATGAGGCGGCGCAGGAGCGGTTGGCCGATGCGGTGTCGGACTTCGAGCGCTCGCTGCCCTTCCGCCGCGAGAGCGCCGATGCGCTGAACGGCCTGCCCGAGCCGCAGGCCAACATGACCAAGGACGAATTCAAGGCAATGGTCGAGACCTGCAAGGAATACATCCGAGCGGGCGACGCCTTCCAGATCGTGCCGTCGCAGCGCTTCTCGCTGCCCTTCAAGCTGCCGCCGCTGTCGCTCTACCGGTCGCTGCGCCGCATCAACCCCTCGCCGTTCCTGATCTTCTTCGACTACGGCGACTTCTCGATCGTGGGCTCCAGCCCCGAGATCCTGGTGCGCCTGCGCGACGACATCGTCACCATCCGGCCGCTCGCCGGCACCATCCGGCGCGGCGCCACGCCCGAGGAGGACAAGCGGCTGGCCGAGACGCTGCTGGCCGACCCCAAGGAGCACGCCGAGCACCTGATGCTGCTCGATCTGGCGCGCAACGACGTCGGCCGGGTCGCCAAGATCGGCTCGGTCAAGGTCGTCGAGCAGTTCACCATCGAGAAGTACAGCCACCTCCAGCACATCAGCAGCCATGTCGAGGGCACGCTCGAGGACGGGCTGGAGGCGATCGACGCGCTGAAAGCCGGCTTCCCCGCCGGCACGCTGTCGGGCGCGCCCAAGGTGCGCGCCATGGAGATCATCGACGAGGTCGAGCCGGTGCGCCGCGGCATCTATGCCGGCTGCGCCGGCTACTTCGCCGCCAACGGCTCGATGGACACCTGCATCCTGCTGCGCACCGGCCTGGTGAAGGACAACACCATGTATGTCCAGGCCGGCGTCGGCGTCGTGGCCGATTCCGATCTCGAGGCGGAGTACCGCGAGAGCGTGCTGAAGGCGGCCGCCCTGGTTCGCGCGGCGGAAGAAGCCGTGCGGTTCGCGAGCGCCGGCAGTTGGACGGCCGGCAACACGAGGCGTTAGGCTCCTCCGCAACGCAGGGCTATCGCATATAGCGACTCCCCGTCGTCTCGACCGAGGCCCGCAGGGCCGAGTGGAGAGACCTTCTCTCGACGATAAGCCGCTTATCGTTGAGAGAAGGTCTCTCCACTCCGCGCTTCGCGCTCCGGTCGAGACGACGGCATTCTTCATATGCGATAGCCCTGCTCCGCAACGGAGGAGACCTCATGTCCGACTGGCAAAAACGCTACCAGCGCCTGCTGTTCGATCGCCCGCATCCCAAGGTGCTGCGGGTGACCATGAACCGCCCCGAGAAGTACAATGCCACCGACGCAATCATGCATCGCGAGCTGGCCGACGTGTGGCGCGACATCGACGGCGACGACACGGTCAATTGCGTGATCATCCAGGGCGCCGGCGGCAAGGTGTTCTCGGCCGGCGGCGACTTCGACATCATCGAAAAGAACATCAAGAACTACAACGCGCTGCTGCGCACCTGGAAGGAGGCGCGCGACATCGTCTACAACGTCATCAACTGCTCCAAGCCGATCGTCAGCACCATGCGCGGTCCCGCCGTCGGCGCCGGCCTGGTCGCGGGCA
>JABCYT010000468.1 GCA_013290035.1 Alphaproteobacteria bacterium | reverse complement strand
GGCGTCACGCTTTCCTCGCCGCGCATCGGCAACCGCTTCTGTGCGCTGCGCCTCTCGCCGGTTGCCGACAGCGACCGTCTGGTCGTGGTCACGCTGGTCGAGCAGACGATCGCCCGCAACATCGATCGCCAGATGTCGCACAGGAGCGCCGCCCGTTCGGTGAGCGCGCTTGCCGCCATGCTGGCGCACGAGGTCAAGAACCCGCTGTCGGGCATCCGCGGCGCCGCGCAGCTGCTCGAGCAGTCGGTGCCCGACTCGGAGCGCGAGCTGACCACCCTGATCTGCGAGGAGACCGACCGCATCGTGGCGCTGGTCGACCGCATGGAGGCGTTCGCCGATGGCCGGCCGATCGAGCGCGGCCCGATCAACATCCACCAGGTGCTGAACCACGTCCGCCGCATCTCCCAGAACGGCTTCGGCAAGGGCGTGCGCTTCATCGAGACCTACGATCCGTCGCTGCCCGACGTCCACGGCGACCGCGACCAGCTCATCCAGGTTTTCCTGAACCTGGTGAAGAACGCCTGCGAGGTGCTGGGCGACGGCGACCGCGAGATCGAGTTGTCCACAGCTTTTCGGCACGGGCTGCGGCTGGCCGTGCCCGGCCAGCAGGCCAAGGTCAACCTGCCCCTGGTGGTGTCGGTGCGAGACAACGGCCAGGGCGTGCCCGACGAGATCCGGGCCCACCTTTTTGACGCTTTCGTGACAAACAAGCCGACCGGAACCGGCCTGGGTCTTGCTTTGGTAGCCAAGATCATCAACGACCACGGCGGGGCCATTGAGTTCGAGAGCGAGCCCGGCCGCACAACTTTCAGAGTGATGTTGCCGTTGCAGATTCTCCAGGCCGCGCCATGAGCAGCGGCTCCACCATCCTGATCGCCGACGACGATCGCGCCATCCGCACCGTCCTGCACCAGGCGCTGGGTCGCCAGGGCCATAATGTCCGCAGCACCGGCGCCGCCGCCACCTTGTGGCAATGGGTCCAGGAGGGCGAGGGTCAGCTCGTCATTACCGACGTGGTGATGCCCGACGAGAACGGGCTCGACCTCGTGCCGCGCATCCGCAAGCTGAGGCCCGACCTGCGCATCATCGTCATGAGCGCGCAATCGACCCTGCTCACCGCCGTGCGCGCCACCGAGCGCGGCGCCTTCGAATACCTGCCCAAGCCGTTCGACCTCAACGAGCTGATCTCGGTGGTGAACCGCGCGCTGTCGGCGCCGGCCACGTCGATGCAGCGCAACGCCAATCCGCAAGAAGACGGTGAGCGCCTGCCGCTGATCGGCCGGTCGCCGGCCATGCAGGAGATCTACCGGGCGCTGGCCCGCCTGATGTCGACCGATCTCACGGTGATGGTCACCGGTGAATCGGGTGCCGGCAAGGAGCTGGTCGCACGCGCGCTGCACGACTATGGCAAACGCCGCAAGGGTCCTTTCGTGGCCCTCAACATGGCGGCGATCCCGCGCGAGCTGATCGAAAGCGAGCTGTTCGGCCACGAACGCGGCGCCTTCACCGGCGCCGTGCAGCGCTCGGCCGGCAAGTTCGAGCAGGCGTCGGGCGGCACGCTGTTCCTCGACGAGATCGGCGACATGCCGCCGGAGGCGCAGACTCGCCTGCTGCGCGTGCTGCAGGAAGGCGAGTACATGACGGTCGGCGGGCGGACGCCGATCAAGGCCAACGTGCGCATCGTCGCAGCGACCCATCGCGACCTGCGCCGCCTGATCCAGCAGGGACTGTTCCGCGAGGATCTGTTCTATCGCCTGAACGTGGTGCCGATCCGCCTGCCGCCGCTGCGCGAGCGGCTCGACGACATTCCCGAACTCGCCAACCACTACCTGCGGGCGGCGACCGCCGACGGGCTTCCGTCGAAAGTGCTGTCACCGGAGGCGATGGCGCGGCTGAAGCAGCATCGCTGGCCGGGCAACGTGCGCGAGCTCGTCAACTTGGTGCGCCGCCTGTCGGCGCTCTATTCGGAAGAGGTGATCGGCGTCGAGACGATCGAGGCCGAGCTGGCCGACGCGGTGTCGGCCATCGAGCAGGGCCCCCAGATGGGCGATGTCGCGAGCAGCGACGTCTCCCTGGCCGACGCCGTCGACCGGCACCTGCAGGCGCTTTTCGTCGCCCATGGCGAGCGCCTGCCGCCGGACGGCATGTACGATCGTGTCATTTCCGAGGTCGAGCGCCCGCTATTGTCCCTGGCGCTGGGTGCAACGCGCGGGAATCAGTTGCGCGCTGCCCGTCTCCTGGGGCTCAATCGCAACACGTTGCGCAAGAAGATAAAGGACCTCGACGTCCCGGTGGTACGCACGCCGCAGGTTCGCCGAGGCGGGTGATCTGGTGACAGCTGCGCTGGGCGTTTCACGCTTGGGCGATGCGATGAGCGCGGTCCGCCGCGGGCTCGGCGGCCGTACCGCCGCGGTCTCGTTGGCCGTGCTCGCCATCCTGGCCGGCGCCGCCACCTACGCCTGGCTGGCCGGCTTCGCACCGCTCTCCTTCAATACCCGCGGCTGGATCCTTGGCCTGCTGGTGACCGATCTCGTGATTGCCGTCGCGCTGGTCGCGTTGCTCGCGGTGCGACTCACGCAGCTCTGGCTCGACCGGCGGCGCGGCGCGGCGGGTTCGCGCCTGCACATGCGCCTGGTGCTGGTATGCAGCATCTTCACCATAACGCCCACCCTGATCGTGGCGATCATCTTTTCGCTGCTGGTGATCAACCTGACCGACTTCGTGGTAAAGCCCGCGAAGGCATCGTACGAGGCGGCACGCACCATCGGCGAGCCGGTGAAGCGCGCGCGCGAGGAGGAAATCCTGCGCGACATCGCCGCCATTTCCGGCCCCTTGCAGGGGCTCGGCATCGACGGGATTCGCGACGCTCCGGCGACGACCCAGCTGCTCGAGCGGCTGATCGAGGGCCGCCCGATGATCGAAGCCATCGTCATCGACGCCGACAAGGGCGTGATCGCCCGCGCCATTGCGCCTGACACGGAAGGGATCAAAAATCCGATTCCGTCCGCGCAGTCGCTCTGGCAGGCGGTCAGCCAGGCGCGGCCGGTGGAGATCGAATCGCCGACCGGCGCCTACTTCGCAATGCAGCTCTTCGTCGGCGAGCCGCTCTTCCTGGTGTCCGGCCATGCCGTCGATCTCAGGGTCGTCGACTACATCAAGAGTATCCAGCTAGCGGGTTCGTTCTATTCGCAGATCGAGCAGGCGATGCAGCGCAGCCAGCTCATCATCTTCCTGGTCTGCGGCGCCATTGCCTCGCTGATGCTGCTGGCGGCGGTTTGGCTTGCGATCCTCTTCGCGTCGCGCCTGACCGAGCCGATCGGCGGCCTGATGCTGGCCGCCGAGCGGGTGCGCGGCGGCGACCTGACGGCGCGCGTGGCGGAAGGACCGCCCGACGACGAGCTGGGCCAGCTCGCCCGCTCGTTCAACCGCATGGCGAGCCAGATCGAGCAGCAGCGCGGCGAATTGGTCGATGCCAACACCGAGCTCGACACGCGGCGACGCCTCACCGACGCCGTCCTGGCCGGCGTCTCGGCCGGCGTGCTGAGCGTCGATGAAGCCGGCATGATCACGCGCAGCAACCGCTCGGCGCTCGAGCTCCTGGCGCTGCCCGAGGACGGTGTGCTCGGCCGGCCGCTGACCGGCGTGATGCCCGAATTGGCGCCTCTCGTGGAGCAGGCGGCGGAGCGACCCGACCGCGTCACCCAGGGCCAGGTCGAGATCCTGCAGCGCGGCACGCGCCGCATCCTGCTGGTCCGCATCAGCGCCGCCTCCAACGCCGGCGCCGTGGTCACCTTCGATGACGTTACCGACCTGATGTCGGCGCAGCGCATGGCGGCCTGGGGCGACGTGGCGCGGCGCATCGCCCACGAGATCAAGAACCCGCTGACACCCATCCAGCTTTCCGCGGAGCGGCTGAAGCGCCGTTATCTGAAGCAGATCAAGGAGGATCCGGAGACCTTCTCGATCTGCACCGACACCATCATTCGCCAGGTCGGCGACATCGGCCGCATGGTCGACGAGTTCTCGTCTTTCGCCCGCATGCCGCGCCCGACGGTGCAGCCCG
>JABCYT010000467.1 GCA_013290035.1 Alphaproteobacteria bacterium | reverse complement strand
CACGATGGCGAGGCCTTCGTCGGAGCGGTGGGCCTCGCGGTTCACGGCGGCCACCACCTCGTCCATGTTGGACAGGTCCTTGACCGGGCGGCTGGGGTCGCTGCTGCTGATCACGAACACGCCGTAACGCGGGAAGCCCATCGCTTCCACAACGGCGGGCACGTTGGGATCGCCCGCCCTGAAGCGCCGCAGGCGCCAGTTGGTGCGATGCGTGGCCAGCGTCTCGACGAGCCTGAGCCCGCGCTTGCGGTCGATGAAGGCCATGATCTCGACGCCGCTCGGCACCAGCGGCACGCGGTCGATCGGCCCGTAGCTGCCCTCGTTGGCGATGGCGCAATCGACGTCGAGGGAACGGAAGACAAGCTCGGCCTTGAGCATGCAGGTCTCGACCAGCGCATCCGGACGCGGCACCTCGCCCGAGAAGGTGCCCAGGGCGTCGGTATCAAGGCCGTGCGCGACCACGACCTCCGCACCCAGCACGCGGCGGAACGGCGGCGCGACCGCGAGCTCCTTGGCATGGATCGTCGCCAGACCGATCCGCGCGTTGGCGTAGAGATGACCCATCACAGGCACGGCGGACCCGCCGGTGAACTGACGATGACTACTCCGCAGCCTGCGGCACGGCCTGACGGGCGAGCTGCTGCTCGACCAGGGTCGCCCAGTATGACGCGCCGATCGGCAGGATCTCGTCGTTGAAGTCGTAGCCCGGGTTGTGGACCATGCAGCTGCCTTCGCCGTCGCCGTTGCCGATCCAGATGTAGCAGCCCGGCTTCTTCAAAAGCATCCAGGCGAAATCTTCGCTGCCCATGGCGGGCGTCGGGTTGCGGTTGACGTTGTCCAGCCCGACCAGCGCCCCCGCAGCCTTGGCAGCGAATTCGGTCTCCCGTTCGCTGTTGACGGTCGCGGGATAGCGCCGCTCGTAGCGCCACTTGATGACCTCGGCGCCGAAGCCCGCCGCGACGTTGCGCGCGATCTTCTCGATGTGCTTTTCGATCATGTCCTGCACCGACTTCTTGAAGGTGCGGACGGTGCCGCGCAGCGCGCATTCCTGCGGGATGACGTTCCAGGTGTCGCCGGCATGGATCTGGGTGGTCGAGACGACCGCGGTGTCCATCGGATCGACGTTGCGCGCCACGATCGACTGCAGCGCCGTCACGATGTGCGCGCCCACCACGACGGGATCGATGCCGTGATGCGGCATGGCGCCGTGCGCACCGACGCCCTTCACCACGACCTCGAAGATGTCGTAGGCGGCCATCATCGGACCAGGCCGCACCGCGAAGCGGCCGACCGGGATGCCCGGGATGTTGTGCATGCCGTAGACGCCCTCGACCGGGAACTTCTCGAACAGCCCCTCTTCGACCATGACCCGGCCGCCACCCTCGTTCTCCTCGGCCGGCTGGAAGATGAAGTAGACGGTGCCGTCGAAGTTCTTGGTCTCGGCCAGGTACTTGGCCGCGCCCAGCAGCATCACCGTGTGGCCGTCGTGGCCGCAGGCATGCATCTTGCCGGGGATGGTCGATTTGTGGTCGAAGCTGTTGGTCTCGTGCACGTCGAGCGCGTCCATGTCGGCACGCAGGCCGATCGCCCGCTTGGAGGTGCCCGAGCGCAGCACGCCCACCACGCCGGTCTTGGCCAACCCGCGGTGCACTTCCAGACCGAACTGCTTCAGCTTGGCTGCGACGGTGTCGGCGGTGCGCACTTCCTCGAATGCCGTCTCGGGATGGCTGTGAATGTCATGCCGCCAAGCAGTCATGTCCTTATGAAACGACGCAATACGATTGATGACCGGCATACGGGACTCTCCAAAATATGGGGGCGGATCGTAAGCGAGCGCGGCGACGGGTCAAGCGCGCCGAGCATGCGCCCGCGCACATCATGGACCGTGCGGCAAGTTTGTCGTGAAATCCGCCATCAGCTGATCGTCAGCCGCCTGCAGCGTAGCTGCGTTCCTCGATCGGCAGGCGACCCTCTTCGATCGCGTGGCAGGCAACCGTGCCGCCTTCGATGGGCAGCGCCTGGGGCCGCTCGATCCGGCAGCGTTCATTGGCGAACGGACAACGCGGATGGAAGGTGCAGCCCGATGGCGGGTTGATCGGGCTCGGCACCTCGCCCGCCACCGGCGCGCGCTGTCGGCCGGTCATGTCGAGGTCGGGAATCGTGTCCAAAAGCATCCGCGTATAAGGATGCTTGGGGCGGCGGAACAACGTGTCGGTCGGCGCCACCTCGACCAGCCGGCCGAGATACATCACGCCGACCCTCGTCGAGATGTGATAGACCACCGCCAGGTTGTGCGAAATGAAGAGATAGGTGAGCTGCAGGCGGCGCTGCAGGTCGACCATCAGGTTGAGGATCTGCGCCTGCACCGAAACGTCGAGCGCCGAGGTCGGCTCGTCGCACACCAGGAACTCCGGCTCGCTTGCCAGTGCGCGGGCGATCGAGATGCGCTGGCGCTGCCCGCCGGAGAATTCGTGCGGGTATTTGCGGCCGTCGGCCGGCGTCAGCTTGACCTGTCGCAACAGCTCACCGACCCGCTTCTCGAGATCGGCCTTGCCGCTCGAAAGGCCGAAGGCGCGGATCGGCTCGGCGATGATGTCGAACACGCGCCAGCGCGGATTGAGGCTGGCGAACGGATCCTGGAAGATCATCTGCATGCGCCGGCGCAGCGCCGCCATGTCGCTCCGGCTGTGCCGTGCGGCCATGTCGTTGCCGTCGAACTCGATCGAGCCCGCGGTCGGCGCGTAGAGCCCGACCACCAGCCTGGCCACGGTCGACTTGCCGCAGCCCGATTCGCCCACCAGGGAGAAGGTCTCGCCCTTGGCGATCTCGATGTCGATGCCGTCGACCGCCTGAACGATCTGGCGCGGCCTGTTCTCGAGCGTCCGCACCAGCCATGGCGCCGAAACGTCGAAGTAGCGTTTCAGTCCGGCGATGCGGACGAACTGGTTCGCGCTCCCCACGGCCACAGGCGCGTCAGGCATCGACCAGCTCCCTGGCCACTGGTGCGCCGACGCCGCCGCGATCATGCAGCCAGCAGGCGGCGCGGCTGGCGCCGGCGGACATCAGCTCCGGCCGCTCGACCAGGCAGCGCTGGCCGCGCTCGGTGCAGCGCGGATTGAAGGCGCAGCCCGCCGGGATCTCAGTCAGCCGCGGCATGGCGCCGTCGATTTGCGTCAGCCTGTCATGGCGCACGCCGAGGCT
This sequence comes from Alphaproteobacteria bacterium, assembly GCA_013290035.1. Lineage (GTDB taxonomy): Bacteria > Pseudomonadota > Alphaproteobacteria > Reyranellales > Reyranellaceae > Reyranella. The sequence goes on along the minus strand of JABCYT010000467.1, from coordinate 865 downwards.
CGGAATCGAGCCCATCAGCCCCTTGGTGTAGGGATGCTTGGCGTGCTTGACGACGTCGCGCACCGGCCCGATCTCGACGATGCGGCCGGCATACATCACGGCCACGCGGTCGGCGGTCTCGGCGATCACGCCCATGTCGTGGGTCACCAGCATCACCGCCGTGGAATGCTCGCGACACAGCCGCTTCAAAAGCGCGATGATCTGCGCCTGGATGGAGACGTCGAGCGCCGTCGTGGGCTCGTCGGCCACGATCAGGCGCGGCCCGGCGCAGAGCGCCAGCGCGATCACCACCCGCTGGCGCATGCCGCCCGAGAACTGATGCGGATAGTGGTCGATGCGGCTCTCGGCGCCCGGAATGCCGACCTCCTTCAGGAGATCGAGCGCGCGCTTGCGCGCCTCGCTGCCCGACAGCGGCAGATGGGTCTGGATGGTCTCGACGAGCTGGCGGCCGACGGAATAGAGCGGATTGAGGCTGGTCAGCGGATCCTGGAAGATGGCGCCGATGCGAGCGCCGCGCACCTTGCGCATCTCCTCGTAGGGCAGGTTGTCGATGCGCCGGCCTTCGAGCCGGATCTCGCCCGCGGCGATGCGGCCGGGCGGCTCGAGCAGGCCGATGATGGCGTTGCCGGTCAGCGACTTGCCGGCGCCCGATTCGCCCACCACGCCCAAAACCTCGCCAGGTGCGATGTCGAACGACACGTCGTCGACCGCCAGCAGGGTGCCGCGCCGAGTCGGGAACTCGACGCGCAGGTTCTTGACCTCGAGCAGCGGCGGATTGTTGGACGGAGTGGCCATCAAAGCCTCACTGTCATCCCGAGCGCAGCGCCTGCCCCGAGCGAAGTCGAGGGGAGGGATCCTTCCTGAT
>JABCYT010000466.1 GCA_013290035.1 Alphaproteobacteria bacterium | reverse complement strand
TGGTCGCGTTTCACTGGCTTCATGGTTCCCAACCCCACCCGTGACCCCGCATGGGCCGGACTAGATCACGAGGGGCGTCAAGGCAGCGTCAAAGGGCCGTCAAACCCGCGCTAAATCGGTGCGCAGGAGCGCCATCGGCGGCGGAAAAGAGTCGCGTCAGGCGGGATATGCGCTCGCGCCACCGTTCTACCACGCGGTGCGGACGCCGAGGCTGATTGCATGGGTGTCGGTGTCGCCGCCGACCGCGCCGTCGTAGCGCGCCTCAGGAAGAACCGAGGGCCTTGCGCCAGCCCTCGGCAAACCGCGCGGCGTCGGCCTTGGAGCCGCTCATGTAGGGATCGACCGACATCGCTGCGATCCGATCGGAGCCCTCGGGGACGAGTTTCTTGACCTCGCCGACCCACCGGGCCGCACCGGTCATATCGCCCGTCAAAGCACAGGCCGCCGCGAGCGAGGCATAGGCACGCGCATTGTGCGGCACGAACTCGATGGCGCGCGACAGCCAGTCGATGGCGGCGTCGAAACGGCCCCGTTCGAGTTCGATTTGTCCCGCGAACATGTAGGCGAGCCCGACGGTGGGATCCTGTGGATTGAGCCGGATGGCATAGCGAATATGGGCCAATCCCTCGTCAGGGCGGCCGGTCAGCCCTTCGATGTAGCCAGCCTGCGCGTAGGCCACGGCAAAGCTCGGAGACAGCTTCGTCGCCATGGCAAACGAGCGCAGCGCCTCATCCAGCTGGCCGCGCGTCCTCTGCACCAGGCCGAGCCAGTAGAACGCCCCACCCGATTCGTGATTCCGGGCGATCGCCCGCCGCAGCAGGTCTTCAGCCTGGGCGAGAGAGGCTTCGCGCTCCGCCGCGGAGAGACCGGCGATGGAAACGACGTTCGCTGCGGCCAGGCCGATCAGGGCGGTCTGGCTGCTGGGGTCGCGGCGCAGAGCTTCCTCGAAATCGCCCTTCGCCTCGCCGATCGTGCTCGCCGCCGTACCGCGGTAGGCCGCCGCATTGCGCTGGATCGCATTCCAGCCGCGGGCGAGGAGACCTTCGACGCCGGGCTCGCCAGGCTCGTGCGCCAACCGGCGGCTTTCGGCGCCGACTGCTTGAATGTCCAACGCCCGGGCAAGCCCACGCGGGACCTCGTCCTCGGCCGACAAGCGGTCGGCCCACGCATGCTCCGAGCGATCCGACCACACCTGCAACCGGCTGTAGCTGTCGATCAGCGCCACGGTGATTTGCATCCGGTCGTGCTGAACGTCGACCTGTCCTTCGACGACGTAGCGCACGCCGAGCTCGGCGCCGACCGCCGCCACGTCGACCGTCTTGCCGCGATAAAGACTCGAGGTTTGCGCCGAAATCACCCTTATCGCCGGCGCGTGCGACAGCTCGTCGATCAGATTGCCGGTAAGGCGGTCGGCGACCGCCGGCTCCGCGCCGCTTTTCTCGTTGCTGGCGAAGGGCAGAACGAGCAGCGACACGTAGCCGTGGACCGGCGCCGGCAAGGCTTGGGCGGGACGGGCGGGTTGGAGGCCTGCCGCCAACTGGACAGCAGGCGCACGGTCGCGCGCTGCAAGCCACCAGCCCGACAGGCCGAGGACGAGCACGGCGGCGATCGGCAGCGCCGCCAGGATCGGCGGCCGACGTCGCGGGGCACGCCCGACGACGGGCGGCGGCGCGAGGTCGGCAACGGCGTCGCCATGAGCGGCGGGGGCGATCGGCCGGCTGACGACGACCGGCGCCGCCGGCGTGCTTCGCCTGATGTCGTCGATCAGGGCAAGCGTCGGCGAGGAGGGCGCAACGTCGAGCTCGCGCTTCAGCAGGGCCGTGAAGGCGCCGGCCCGGGCGAGGGCCGCTTCGCGGCCGCGATAGCGGGCGGAGAGCCGCAACGCCAAGCGCTGCCAATCCTCGCGCAGCGGATCGAGCGCGACCAGACGCTCGGCGGACTCGAGCGCCCGGGCGCCCTGTCCGAGCCTGTCGAAGCCCTCGGCACAAGCCTCGTAGACGCGCGCGCCGATGGCTTCGAGCCGGCTGCGCTCCGCCCGGACCCATTCGTCGAACGTCTCGACACCGAGCTCGAAGTCGGCGAGAAACGCGCCGCGATAGAGATCTGCGGCCCGCACCAGCTCGGAAAGCTCCGTCGAGCCGGCAAGGGCGGCAAGCGCCGTCGCATCGACGGCCATCGCCGGCAGCCGCAGTTCGACCGTGTCGCCTTCCAGGCGCAGCAGGTCCGGCGCAACTGGCGCCAGATCGGCGCGCAGCGAGACCAGGCATTGCCGCAGGCTGTTGCGCGCCAGCCTGTCGGGCCGGTCGGCCCACAAAAGCGTGGCGAGTTGTGACCGGCTGACGCTGCGTTCGGGGTGCAGGGCGACATAGGCGAGCAGGGCGCAGCTCTTGCGCGCCGAGATCGCGATCGCGGTCGGCGGATCGCCGTCGCTGCAGACCCGGAACTTGCCGAGAAGCTGAAGCGTTAGGCCCGCCGCTTTCCGCATGCTGCAATCGGGGATTAATCAGTCCGGGTTGTCAAGCCGCAGCCCGGCCGCCGCGCCCTACCGGCTCATGCGCAGGCCGACATTGATCGCGTGGTTGTCGGTGCCCACCGCCACCCCGCCGTCGTAGCGCCGGTAGATCTGGGTTTCCGTGCCGGCGTTGGTGGTGATGGTGGCGTTGCCGGCCGTCGTCGAGTTCTGGAAGATGGATATAGCGGAGTTGTGGAAGGGTTGGCGGGCAAGTATTCATCTCATGGTTGTCGGCGACAGGGCGAATAGTCCGCCGGCTAGCGCGGCATCATTCGTCACCCCCAAAGTGACGCCCGCGCACAGGCTGGACACGATCAGACGTACGAAACCGGTTCCCAAGCCGCCCGACACTGACAGTGACGGTACCCACACCGAACTCCCACGCCGATCATGCCCAGCCGCCCAGCGTGCAACCCCAAGTAAGCACGCCGGGGGCGCGGAGCATCGCTCAACGCACCGGCGCCGGCCATGGGGTGAGGCGACAATTTCGGCCAAACTGGCAACTTTCCCGGCCAGCTCGGTCATTCCGCCGCAGTGTCGCGCGTCTGCTCGTCGTCGGCCACGCGGAAGCGCTGGCGATATTGCTGCGGCGTGACGCCGAGGCGCCGGATAAAGGCGCGGCGCAGATTGTCGACGGTTTCGAAACCGCAGCGCGTGGCCACGGCCTGCGCCGGCAACTGGGCCTCCTCGAACAGGCTGCGCGCGGCGTCGATGCGAATGCGCTCGACGAAGTCGCGCGGCGTCTCGCCGGTCTCCTCGGCGAAGGCGCGGCGGAAGGTGCGCTCGCTCATGTGGGCGCGCGCCGCCAGCGTCTTGACGCTCAAGTCGGCCGCGAGGTTTTCCAGCGCCCATTCCTGGACCAGCCGCACCGGCGGGCTGGCCGCGAACTGGGCGAGCAGAAGGTTGCTGAACTGCGACTGGCCGCCGGGCCGCTTGAGATGCACCACCAGCGAACGCGCGACCCTGAGCGCCAGGGTGCGGCCGTGGTCCTCCTCGATCATGCCGAGCGCCAGGTCGATGCCAGCCGTCACGCCGGCCGAGGTGTAGACGCTGCCGTCGCGCACGAAGATCCGGTCGACGTCGACCGCGACCTGCGGGTAGCGCTGGCCGAGCTCCGCCGCCATCGCCCAATGCGTGGTCGCCCGCCTGCCGTTGAGCAGGCCGGCCGCGGCGAGGACGAAGGCGCCGGTGCAGATCGATCCGCAGCGCCGCGCCCGCTGCCGGCCGGTCCGCAGCCAGGCGAGAAGACGCTCATCGCAGCTCGCTTCGGCCTGCCCGAAGCCGCCGGACACGAGCAGCGTGTCGATCGGTTCCCTGATGTCGGCGACCGCGACGCTGGGCGTGATCGGGATGCCGATCGAGGTGTCGACCGGCGCCAGGCTGAGCCCGGCGATGGCCAGCCGATAGAGCGGCCGGCCGGCGATGGCATTGGCCATGGCGAACGCCTCGAGCGGCCCGAATATGTCCATGGCCACCACGCCCGGATAGACGAGCATGACGACGAAGCGCGGTTCGGCTGGCTCCCGGGCGACGGACGGCATCGCACCACCATACACATGCGGATGCCGGGTGACTGCA
>JABCYT010000465.1 GCA_013290035.1 Alphaproteobacteria bacterium | reverse complement strand
CTTCAGGGTCTGGACATTGGCGACGGTGGCGGCGTGGGTCCACATGCGGACGTTCATCGCCGGTGCCGCCAGCACCGGCTTGTCGGTGGCGAGCAGCACGGTGGCCGCCAGGTCGTCGGCCAGGCCCGCCGCCATGCGCGCCAGGATGTTGGCGGTGGCGGGCGCCACGACCAGGAGATCGGCGTCGCGCGAGAGCTGGATGTGGCCCATCTCGCTCTCGTCGGTGAGCGAGAACATGTCGCTGTAGACGCGATCCTCGCTCAGCGCCTGCAGGGACAGCGGGGTCACGAAGCGGGCGCCGGCCTCGGTGATCACGCAGCGCACGGAGGCACCGCGCTCGCGCAGCCGGCGGATGAGCTCGAGGGATTTGAAGGCCGCGATGCCGCCCGCGACGATCAGCAGGATCCGCTTGCCGTTCAACATGGCGGGGAGATTATCACAACACCCGGCTGGCGAAAGTATAGACCCCTGTCAGCAAAAGCGCCCAGAACACGGCCAGGCGGAATTGCTCGATCGACAGGCGCAGGCGGATCTGCTGGCCTATCCACATGCCGGCGAGCGCCGGCACCACCGCCGCGGCGGACACGATGGCATGCGGTCCATCGAGCATTCCCAGAAAGAGCAGCGAGACCGTGAGGGTGAGCGACGTGGCGCAGAGCACGACGCCCAGGGTTTGCACCAGCTCGGTGGGCTTGATGTCGAGCCCTTGCAGGTAGGGCATCAGGGGCACCACGGGCACGCCGACCAGGCCGGCGATGAAGCCGGAGACCACGCCGATCACCGGCGCCAGCGGCTTCTCCAGGTCGGCGTGGATGTGCAGGCGGATGCGCAGCAGGCCGAGGCCGCTATAGACGACCAGCACGACCGCCAGCACCAGGAAGGCCCAATGGGGTCCCTTCTGGCCGACCAGCCACAGGGTGAGGTAGAGCACGATCATCAGCGGCACGATGAGCGGCCACTGGCGGCGCACGATCAGCCGGAACTTGCCGCCCACCGCCGCCTGCCAGACATTGGCGATAACGGTCGGCAAGGAGATCAGCGCGATCGCCTCGGGCAGCGGCAGCACCAGCGAGGTGAGCGCGATGGTGATGGTCGGCAGCCCCAGCCCGACCAGTCCCTTGACCGTTCCCGCCAACAGGAAGACGGCGAGGCCGAAGACGATTTGTGAAGTCGTCACGGCTGGGGGCGCGCCACTCCAGTGGCGCGTCTTGGTCTTCCGGACCGCGAGCCTCCGGCTCGCTCATGATCATGAGCGAGCGAGACGCTCGCGGTCCAAATGACCATGGGAAGATCGCGCCACTGGAGTGGCGCGCCCCCAGCGAAGGCAGCTAATGCCACCACGCGACGATGGCGGCGATGAGGGCGAGGACGGCGATGATCTCGGCGAAGCGCGGACGCCAGGGGCGACCGGCGGCGGGCGGCGGCTCCTTCGATTCGGCCTCGGCCTGGCGCCGCTCGCGCTCGGCCACGACATGCAGGCTGTCGATCAGGCGCGGCAGGCGGCGCAGGCCCTGCGCCAGGTCCTCGACGGCGCGGCCGACCGTGGCGCGTGGACCGAAATGGCTCGTCATCCACTCCTCGATCAAGGGCCGCGCCAGCTCCCAGATGTTGACGTGCGGATTGAGCCGCGTGCCCATGCCTTCGGCCATCAGCATGGTCTTCTGCAGCAACAGGAGCTGCGGCTGCACCGTCATCTCGAACTGCTCGGTGACGCGCAGCATCTGGGCGAGCAGGCGCGCGATGGAGATCTCGTGGCTCGGCTTGCCGAAGATCGGCTCGCCGATCGAGCGGCAGGCCTGGGCGAACATTTCGCGCGACTGGTCGGACGGCACGTAGCCGGCGCGGAACTGGACCTCGGCCACGGCGCGGTAGTCGCGGCGCAGGAAGGCGACCAGCAGCTCGGCGAGATAGCCGCGCGTGTCCTCGTCGATGCGGCCCATGATGCCGAAATCGACCGGCACGATGTGGCCGGCGCGGTCGACGAAAGCGTTGCCGCCATGCATGTCGGCGTGGAAGAAGCCGTCGCGGAACACCTGGTAGAAGAACGCCTCGGCCGCCTTCTTCATGACGAGGTCGGGATCGTGGCCGGCGGCGACGATGGCGTCGCGGTCGCCGATCGGAATGCCGTCGACCTGCTCCAGGGTCAGCACGCGCTGCGCGGTGCGGTCCCAGTCGATGGTGGGCGCCCGGTAGCCGGGATCGTCGGCGAAGTTCTCGCCCAGCTCCTCGGCGGCGGCCGCCTCCATGCGCAGATCCATCTCGACCCGCACGACGTCGGCGAAGGCGCTCACCGAATCGACGGGCTTCAGCCGGCGGAAGCGCGGCTGGGTGCGCTCGACCAGCTCGGCCATCCAGTAGAAAAGGTCGAGGTCGCGTTCGAAGGCCTTCTCGATGGCGGGCCGCAGCACCTTCACCGCGACGGCGCGGCCGTCGGTGGTGACGGCGAAATGCACCTGGGCGATCGACGCAGCGGCGACCGGCGCGTCGTCGAAGCTCTTGAACAGCGCGTCGATCGGCTGGCCGAGCTCGGCCTCGATGGTGCGCCGCGCCTCGTCGCCGGAGAAGGCCGGCAGATGGTCCTGCAGGCGCGCCAGGTCGGCGGCGACGCTTTCACTCAGGAGGTCGGCGCGGGTCGACAACGCCTGGCCGAGCTTGATGAAGGACGGCCCCATTTCCTGCAGCGCCGCCGCCAGCCGCTCGCCGGGCCGGCGCGCATCGCGGCGCCGGGCGAACAGCCGCGCCCACGCCACCAGCGGCGGCACGATGCCAATGATCTCGAGCGGAAACAGCGCGTCGTGCCGCGCCAGGCTCAGCGCCATGCGCAGCAGGCGCCAGGTGTTGCGAAGAGCGCGCAACATCTTACTGGACCGCGGGCCTCCAGGCCCGCCTCATGATCATGAGCGGGCTCGGTCGGGATGAGCCGACCTGAGGAAGCCCGCGGTCCGGCAAGAGAGTCATATGCGCCAGCCCGAATGCAGCGCCACGACGCCCAGCGTCATGTCGCGCCAGGCGACGTTGGCGAAACCGGCCTTGCGCATGCGCTCGGCCAGGACGCGCTGCGCCGGGAAGCGGCGGATGCTCTCGTGCAGATAGCGGTAGGAGTCGGCGTCGCGGGCGACGAGGCGGCCGAACAACGGCAGGGCGCGTTCGGAATAGGCGTCATAGACGCGGCCGATCGGCGCCGACTCCACCTTGCTGAATTCCAGGCAATAGAAGCGGCCGCCCGGCCGGAGCACGCGGTACGCTTCGCCGAGCGCCTTGTCGATATCGGTGACGTTGCGCAAGCCGAAGGCGATCGTATAGCCGTCGAACGAGCGGTCGGGGAACGGCAAGGCCTCGGCATCGCCCGTCGTCCAGGTGAGACCCTTCAACAGCCCGCGATCCAGGGCGCGCTCGCGACCGATCGCCAGCATCGCCGGGTTGATGTCGCAAACCGTGACGTCGGGCTTTTCGCCCTGACGCCTGAAAAGCCGGAAGGCGATATCTCCCGTGCCGCCGGCCACGTCCAGAAACCTTTCGCCCGGCCGCGGGTTCACGACATCCGCCAGGGCGTTCTTCCAGAGCCGATGCACGCCAACCGACATCAGGTCGTTCATCAGGTCGTAGCGCGGCGCTACACTCTCGAAGACGCGCGCCACGAGACCCGCCTTTTCGGCGGCCGGGACGTCGCGGTAGCCGAAGGACGCCTGTTCTGCCGGGGCCGATACGCTAGAATCCGGGGCGTCAGGATCGGGCGGGTTTGCCGTTGGGCTTGCCATGAGGGGGCCAACCTAGAGGAATCGCCATGCTGCTGAAAGACCGCGTGATTCTGATCACCAACGTCGAGAAATTCGCAGGGCACGGCACGACACGGGTGGCGCTGGGCGAGGGCGCCACGGTTCTGGCCCATGATCCCTCGTTCGAGGCGCCCAGTGCGCGCCGCAAATACGAGACGGAGTTCGCGGGCGCGCACGCCTTGGCCGCGACCGAGCCCGCGACGCTGGTCGAGCTGGCGCTCAAGCGCCACGGACACATCGACGCGCTGGTCAACAACGACGCCTATCCCGCGCTGCGCGCGCCGCTGGCCGAGGCGAGGCTCGAGGATTACCGCGC
>JABCYT010000464.1 GCA_013290035.1 Alphaproteobacteria bacterium | reverse complement strand
TCACGATCAGCGCCGGCACCAGCCAGACCACGGCGTCGACCTTGGCCGAGTAGGCCCAGTTGGGCTCGTAGCGCGCTCGGTTGGAGGCGCGGTAGCGCCAGGCAAACAGGAGGGCCATGACGATGACCGGCACGACCACGATCAGCATCACCGAGAAGGCGTCGATCAGCAGGCCGCGCTCGGCGTCGGCGATCGGACCCTTGGGATTGAGGACGACCGCTCGGTCGCACGCACCGGCCAGAAGCGGCGCCCCCACGGCCATGACCCAGCGATACGATCTAGTGAAAGCCTGCGTCAAGCCCCCGACCCGTACCCTTCATTGAGGATCGGGAATGAGAGTGAAGCTACCTATTGTGTTGGGCAACGATTCTTTTTGCCGACCTCGGCGCTTCACAAACGCCGCGACGACACGAAATCGTCTTACGTCTTGCGCTCCGGCAGCGCGCCGGCCGGCGCCGGCGTGGAGGGCGGCGTGGTCTTGCCCAGCGGATCCTTGATGGTGCAGACGTCGGCCTTCAGCCGGTCCTTCAACATCGCGATCTGGTCCTCGATCTGCTTGTTGGCCGCCTTCTGCTTGTCGATCTGATCCTCCAGCGCCTTGACCTGCGCGGCGTCGGGACCCGGCGGCGCGGGCGGCGGCGGCGGCGCGGGCAGCTGCACCGCCACGTTCACGATTGGGCGGTAGAAGAGGTACCAGCCGAGGCCCAGTCCGACGGCGAGCATAAGAAAGCCGCCCACCAGGCTGCCGAGGATCAGCGGCCAGCGGGGTCTCGGACGATCGGGCAACGGCTCGTTTTCGGCCATGGGACAGTTGGGCTCCGGGTAGGGTAGCCAGTCAATACCCGCCGAGCGGCGGAATTTGGGCGGGCCCGAGGCTGTAACGGGGGCGCCATGAGCAAATCTCCTGCGGGGCCGCTTGCGATGCCGGCCCGGCAATATAAGTGTATTTGCACATAGAGCCGGCGCCCTCGACCCGCCCAGCCGCGGCGTCTAGGGTCGCCCGCCAGTAGCGAGGCTCATCGCGAAGGAGCGTTCCATGACTGCCTGTATCGTCGGATGGTCGCACGGAAAATTCGGCAAGCTCGACGGCGAGACCAGCGAATCATTGATCGTGAAGGCCGCCAGCGAGGCCATCGCCCATGCCGGCATCGAGCCCAAGGATGTCGATGTCATCTATGTCGGCAACATGAATGGCGGCTTCGTGCGCCAGGAATTCCACTCCTCGCTGGCGCTGCAGACGCATCCGGACCTCCGCTTCAAGCCCAGCACGCGGGTCGAGAATGCCTGCGCCACCGGCTCGGCCGCGATCCACATGGGGCTGAACACCCTGGCCGCCGGCAAGGCGCGTTTCGTGCTGGTCGTGGGCGTCGAGAAGATGACCGAGCTGAACAGCACACAGGCGGGCGAGGTGCTGATCAAGGCCTCGTATGTGGCCGAGGAAGCCAATATCGAGGCGGGCTTCGCCGGCATCTTCGGCAAGATCACCTCGGCCTATTTCCAGCGCTACGGCGACAAGTCCGACGCGCTGGCCAAGATCGCGGTCAAGGCCCACAAGAACGGCGCCAAGAATCCCTACGCGCACTTCCAGAAGGAGTTCGCCTACGAGTTCTGCCGCAATCCCTCGGACAAGAACCCGTTCGTCGCCGGTCCGCTCAAGCGCACCGACTGCTCGCCGGTGACCGACGGCGCCGCGGCCGTGATCCTGACCGACGTGCAGACCGCGCTCGGCATGAAGCAGGCGATCGCCTTCCGCGCCGCCCAGCATGTCAACGACTTCCTGCCGATGAGCAAGCGCGACATCATCAAGTTCGAAGGCCCGCAGCTTGCCTGGCAGCGCGCGCTCGCCGAGGCCAAGCTCGACCTGCTCGACCTCTCCTTCGTCGAAAGCCACGACTGCTTCACCTCAGCCGAGCTGATCGAGTACGAGGCGATGGGATTGACCGCGCCCGGCGAGGGCGAGCGGGCGATCCACGAGGGCTGGGTCGAGCGCGACGGCAAGCTGCCAGTCAATGTCTCGGGTGGGCTCAAGGCCAAGGGCCATCCGGTCGGCGCCACCGGCGTCAGCATGCACGTGATGTCGGCCATGCAGCTCTCGGGCACCGCGCCGGGCGGCCTGCAACTGCCCAAGGCCCGGATCGGCGGCGTGTTCAACATGGGCGGCGCGGCGGTTGCCAACTACGTGAGCATCCTCGAGCCCTTGCGCTGAAGCAGACTCCGCCGAGGTCGATCCTGCGGCTTCGGCCTCGACGGCAAGACGCGCCCGCTCGGACGCCTCGGCCAGGGCGCAGGGACTAAAGCCTCGACTGCGCGCCCGCATCCTCGACGAAGTGCGTTATGCAGCGTGACCGTTCGACGGACAGTTTGACCTCAGCCTGAGGAGCGCGCGCAGCGCGCGTCTCGAAGGGTGGGCAGGGAACACGGTGTCTGTGGCCCATGCTTCGAGACGGCCGCTACGCGGCTCAGGGCGGGGATTACCCCGCCCGACTCAGCATGAGGTGTTGTTGCGTCGAACAGCCGACCTACACCACCGGGCTCGCGCCGCCGTCGACGTTGATGGCGACGCCGGTGATGAAGGAGCCGGCGTCGGAGCACAGGAAGCAGGCCATGCGGGCGAATTCCTCCGACTTGCCGATGCGGCCGATCGGGATGCGGCCCTTGGCCATGCCCTCGAGGAACTGCTCGTAGCTCTTGCCGTCGTTGGCGGCCTTGTGGCGCCGCGCCCACTGGTCGCTTTCGATCAGGCCGACCAGCATGGCGTTGACCAGGACATTGTGCGGGGCGTTCTCCTTGGAGAGCGCCTTGGTGAGGGCGAGACCCGCGGCGCGGCTGACGCTGGTTGGCGTGCTGTCGGCGCCCGGCGCCTTGGCGCCGATGTTGAGGACGTTGACGACGCGGCCCCACTTGCGCTCGCGCATGCCGGGCAGCGCGAGACGCAGCAGGCGGATGGCGGCGAACAGCTTGAGATCGAGATCGCCCTGCCAGTCCGCGTCGGTCACCGTGTCGAACGCCTTGGCGTGGCTGATGCCGGCATTGTTCACCACGATGTCGACCTTGCCGAAATCGGCCACCACCTTCTTCCAGGTGTCGGCGATGGGCTGCGCCTTGGCGACGTCGCAGGAATAGACCTCGATCTTGGCGTTGGTCTTGCCGGCGGCCTTGGCGACTTCGGCCTTGGCGGCGGTGAGCGCGTCCATCTTGCGCGCCAGCAGCGCCACCGAGGCGCCGGACGCGGCGAATTCCTTGGCCATGGCCAGACCGAGGCCCGTGCTCGAACCGGTGATCACGGCCACCCGGCCGTCCATGCGTACGTCCATTGTTTCCCCCTCCGATGGTCTGAAAACCTATCTCTTGAGTGTAGCGATTGCGGCCAGCACGCGCTCGGGGGTGGCCGGCGCATCGAGCCGCACTGCGGTCCTGTGATCGGCGACGGCCGCGACCGCGTCCTTGAGGGCGGTCCACACGGCGGTGGCGAGCAGCAGCGGCGGCTCGCCGACCGCCTTGGAGCGGAAGATGGTGGCCTCGCGCGACGGCGCGTTGTCCAGCATCCGGACGTTGAACACGGCGGGCACGTCTCGGCTGCCCGGGATCTTGTAGGTCGAGGGCCCTATGGTGCGTAGCCTGCCCGCCTTGTCCCACCACAGTTCCTCGCAGGTGAGCCAGCCCTGGCCCTGCACGAAGGCGCCCTCGATCTGGCCGAGATCGATCGCGGGATTGAGCGAGGCGCCGCAATCCTGCACCAGGTCGGCGCGCAGCACGCGGCTCTCGCCGGTCAGGATGTCGATCACCACCTCGGCCGCCGCCGCGCCGAAGGAGAAATAGAAGAACGGTCGGCCGCGCATCGCGGCGCCATCCCAGTGGACTTTGGGCGTCTTGTAGAAGCCGGTGGCCGACAGCGACACGCGGCCCACCCAGCAGAGCCTGGCCAACTCGCCGAAGCTCAGGACCTGGTTGCTGCCGGGTTTGGCGATGCGCACGGTGCCGTCGGCGAATTCGACGTCGGCGGGTGCAGTACCAAAATGCTCGGCGGCGAAGGCCACCATGCGCTGCTTGAGGGTGTTGGCGGCCTCCCACGCCGCCCAGCCGTTCAAATCAGAGCCGGTCGAGGCCGCCGTC
>JABCYT010000463.1 GCA_013290035.1 Alphaproteobacteria bacterium | reverse complement strand
GGCTGCCCCGGCATCGGCTTTACCACCGCGTCGTGCAGCGCATAGAGGACCAGGAACGGCGTGATGATCCCCGGCGTCTCGGCCGGGTCGAACCAGGTCGGCGCCAGCGAGATGTGGACGCCCCAGGTCAGCTGGCCCTGCGGCGCGTCGGCGAAAGCCATGCGCGGTGCACCCGACGCAAGGCCGAGCGCGGCCAGCGCGAGCATGTCGCGGCGCGTCGGGCGAAACAGACCGCCGAAGGAAGAGGGCGTGGCGTCCTCCCGGACAGGTGGTTTCATGGCCCGCTCCAACGGAATTACTTCAGCGAGGCCTTGGACCGAGTGTAGAGCAGCCCTGTGCGGGTGTCTGCGCCATTCTCGGAGAAGCCTCCCGCACCAAAGGGTTAGGCGGATGGCGCTAGGGCGCGCGCAGCGTGATGTCTTCATAAGGCGAGGTCCAGGGGTAACCGGCGATCAGGCCGAACCCCGACTCCCCAACGCGCGGACCGACGCCGCTGTGGGCGGCCAATTGCCAGATCGGCGCGGCGATCACCCGCTGATGCACGAGCTCCTGGATCTGCCGCAGCAGTTCGGCGCGCCGCTGCGAGACCAACTCGACCGCCTGTTGCCGAAACAGTGCGTCGATGTCGGGATAATTGCCGTAAGCAAAGGCCCCGCCATTGACCACCTGGGTCTCCAGGCGGGTCGCCGCATTGCCGAAGGCGGCAGTCGCGCCCATGACCAGGTTTTTCAGTTTCTTTTCCGTGTAGCTCTTGACGAAAGCCGCTCGTTCGAGCGGCCGCAGGTTGGCGCGGATGCCCGCTTCGTGCAGATTGTTGAGCACCGCCTCGCCGATATTGGCAAACGCGGCGTCGCAATAATACGCGCCGGCCTCAAAGCCATTTGGATAGCCCGCCTCGGCGAGCAACTGCCGCGCTTTGGCGAGATCGTAGGTGGGCTCGGGCGGTTGCCAATAATACTCGAAGGTGGTCGCGACGAAGCTGTTTCCGGTCAGCAGCGAATGGCCGAAGGTCAGCGCCTCGTTGATGCTCCGGCGGTCGATCGCCAGGCTGGCGGCCTGACGCACCCGCTCATCATGCCAGGGTGATTTCGCATCCCATTGCTCGGGGAAATAGAGGAAGAAGGTGGTCTGCACCGGGACCGCCTTGAGGGTTAGGCCGGGGGTGCGTTGCAGTTCCTCGGCGAGTTCGCCGGTGATCCAATAGATCATGTCGACCTCGCCGCGCTTCAGCGCCGCCAACCGCGTCGACTCGTCGGGGATCGCCCGGATCGCGATGCGTTTGACGCTGGGCGTTTTGCGCCAGTAGCCCTCGAACGCCTCCATAACCAGCTCGACGCCGGGGTCGAAGGAGACGAATTTGTACGGACCGGCGCCGATCGGCGCCCGTTTGAAGCCGTCCTCGCCGACCTTCTCGACATATTTCTTCGGCACGATCCAGCCCGCGCCAGTGGCGCTGCCGTAGAAGGTCAGGAAGTCGGCCCATGGCTCCTTGAGCTTGAAGCGGACATGTTCCGGATCGGGCGTTTCGATCGCCTCAACGCGCGACTTCAGCATGTCGTGCGAGTTGCCGCGATAGCGCTCGAAGGAGAATTTGACGTCCTCGGCGGTGACCGGTGCGCCATTATGAAAGGTCGCGCCCTTGCGCAGCACGAACTCGTAGCTAAGGCCATCCTCCGAAGCCGACCAGGATTCGGCAAGGCTCGGCGCCAGCAGCTTGCCTGGCATCGGCTTTACCAGCGCGTCATGCAGCGCGTAGAGGATCATGAAGGGAGTGATGATCCCCGAGGTTTCCGCCGGATCGAACCAAGTCGGCGCCAGTGAGATGTGTGCACCCCAAGTCAGCTGGCCTTGTGGCGCAGCGGCAAGGATCGGCCGGGCGGCGCCGGCGGCAAGACCAAACGCGGCCAACCAGAGCGCGTCGCGCCGTGTCAGGTCCGACCTGCGATAAGAAACCCGCTTCATCACGTGCCCCCTCGAAGCCGTCCGTCACGTCCCCTTCAGCGTGATGTCCTCATAGGGCGCGGTGTAGGGAAAGCGCGCGATCTGGCCGAACCCCGACTGGCCGACGCGCGATCCGACCCCGTTGATGAAGGCGAGCTGCCAGATCGGCGCGTAGATCACCCGCTCGGTCATGATCTGCTGGATCTTGTGCAGGATCGCCTCGCGCTTCTGGTGGTCCAGCTCGACCGCCTGCTGGCGATACAAGTCGTCGATGTCGGGGTAGCTGCCGTAGGAGAAGACGCCGTCCTTGACGAGGTTGGACTCGATGCGGGTCGCGGCGTTGCCGAACGCGCCGGGCCCCGCCTGGATGACGTTCTTCAGCTTCTTCTCGCTGTATTCCTTGATGTAGGCGGCGCGTTCGAGAGGCCGCAGCCGGGTGCGGATGCCGATCGCGGCGAAATTGTCGACGATCGCCTCGCCGATATTGGCGTAGGACGAGTCGCAGTGGTAATCGCCGGCATCGAAGCCGTTCTTATAGCCGGCCTCGGCGAGCAGCTGCCTGGCTTTGTCCGGGTCGTACACCGGCGCCGGGGGCTGCCAGAAGAATTCGTAATGGTCCGGTACGATCGCATTGCCGGTGACCAGCGAATAACCGAGCGTCAGTGCGTCGTTGGTGCCTTGGCGGTCGATCGCCATGCTGGCCGCCTTGCGCACCCGCTCGTCATGCCACGGCGATTTCGGGTCCCACTGGTCCGGGAAATAGACGCAGAAGACGCCCTGCACTACCGCCGGCTTCAGGGTCAGCCCGGGGGTCTGGCGCAGATCCTCGGCGAGTTCGCCGCGGATCGAATAGGCGATGTCGACTTCGCCCCGCTTCAACGCCGCCAGCCGGGTCGCCTCATCGGGAATGACCTTGAAGACCAGGCGCTTTACCGAGGGCGGCTTGCGCCAATACTGCTCGAAGGCTTCGAAGACCAGCTCGACGCCGGGGTCGAACGAGACGAACTTGTAGGGGCCGGCGCCAACCGGCGCCTTCTTGAAGCCCTCGTCGCCGACCTTTTCGACATATTTCCGCGGCACGATCCAACCCGCCCCGGTCATCGTCGAATAAAACGTCAGGAAATCGGGCCACGCCTCCTTCAACTGGAAGCGGACATGCTGCGGGTCGGGGGTTTCGACCGCCGCCACCCGCTGCTTCAATAACTCGTGCGCGGTGCCGCGGTAGCGCTCGAAGGAGAATTTGACGTCATCGGCGGTCACCGGCTCGCCATTGTGGAATTTGGCGCCGTCGCGCAGCACGAATTCATAGCTGCGGCCGTCCTCCGAGGCGGCGAAGGATTCGGCGAGGCTCGGCGCCAGCACCTTGCCCGGCATCGGCTTCACCATGCCGTCATGCAGCGCGTAGAACACCATGAAGGGGGTGATGATGCCCGAGGCCTCGGCCGGCTCGAACCAGGTCGGCGCCAGCGAGACGTGAATGCCCCAGGTGAGCTGTCCAGTCGGCGCGGCGCGCGCCAGGGCAGGCACCCCGAGGGTGAGGCCCAGCGCACCCAGCGCCAGCACATCGCGGCGGCCGATGCGGGTCGTGTCACGACCGGGAATTCCGCCGTGCCGTCGCGCTGATTCCATCGGCGTCCTCCGTGCCGCGCCCCTTGTCCGACGGGGCATGGCAGGGAGTGTAGATGATCCCGGCTGCCGCTGTCTGCGCCGTCCTCGGTCGGAGCGCGGCGCCTCACGTGCCCTTGAGCGTGATGTCCTCGAACGGCGCGGTGTAGGCAAAATCGGTGATCAGGCCGAAGCCGGACTCGCCAACCCTGGGCCCGATGCCATTGATAAAAGCAAGCTGCCAGATCGGCGCGATCACCGTGCGCTGGTACACCAGCTGCTGGGTCTTGTGCAGGAGCGCCTCGCGCTTCTGATGGTCCAGCTCGACCGCCTGCTTCTGGAACAATTCGTCGATGTCGGGATAATTGCCATAGGCATAAGTGCCGTCCTTGACGACAAACGCCGCGAGCCGGGTCGCCGCGTTGCCGAAGGCGCCGCTGCCCGCCTGGATCACGTTCTTCAAACTCTTCTCGGCCCATTCCCTCAGGAAGGCGGCGCGTTCGATCGGCCGCAGCTTGGCGCGGATGCCGACCTCGCCGAGATTGTTCAACACCGCTTCGCCGACATT
>JABCYT010000462.1 GCA_013290035.1 Alphaproteobacteria bacterium | reverse complement strand
CCCTGCAAGCCCCCATCCCCGGCGCCGAAATCCTGGCTCTCGACCTGCGCCGGCCAGAGGACTGCGCCCGGGCTGTCGAGGGCATGGATTACGTCTTCCTTGCCGCCGCGCACACATCGGGAGCCGCCGTCATTCGGACCACCCCCCTGGTGCACATTACGCCCAACGTGCTCATCAATACGCTGATGCTCGAGGCCGCCCACCGCGCCAAGGTCGCCAGGTTCTGCTTCATCTCCAGTGGTGCTGCCTATCCGCCGACCGCCGACCGGCCGGTGCGCGAAGCGGAGATGTTCGACGGCGATCCGCACGAGGTCTATTTCGCCGCCGGCTGGATGAAGCGCTACGCCGAAATCCTGTGCCGCACCTACGCCGAAAAAATCGCACAGCCGATGCCCACCGTCGTGGTGCGGCCTTCCAACGTCTATGGCCCCTACGACAAGTTCGACTTCAATGTCAGCCACGTCACGGCCGCCCTGATCCGACGAGTGATCGAGCGCCAAAATCCGCTGGAGGTCTGGGGCACCGGCGAGGATATTCGCGACCTGATCTACGTCGACGACTTCATCGAAGGGCTGCTTGCCGCCTTCGCGACCACCCAACCGCATCTCGCAATCAACATCTGCAGCGGGACCGGTCACTCCGTCAGGCAGATCCTGCAGAAGATACTGGTCGCGGACGGCTATGAGACCGCGGAGGTCCGCTACGATCCCGCGCGACCCAGCACCATCCCGGTGCGGCTGATGGATAACAGCGCCGCGCGCCGGCAACTTGGCTTCGAGGCACGGACCTCGCTCGACGAGGGGCTGCGCCGCACCATTCAGTGGTACCGGACGACGGCGAAGGCTGCCTGATCAGAACGGCCCGCGGAAGCGCTTGTAACCCTCGGTCATCGAACGCTCGACGGGCAGCGCGATGCCATGCCCCTCGCCTTTGACCTGGGTCAGGATGGCATCCACCGTCTCGTGCTGGCTGGGATAGTAGATGTCTTCCAGGCTCTTGGCGGTCGGGCACGGCGCCGGCGCCATGCCCAGCATGGCCGGCGGTTGACGGAGCAGGCGCGGATCACGAACCACGAGTTGCCGGCAGACTTCCGCGGCGACACCATATTCCAGCCACGACGTGTCGGCGATCACCAGTCGCCCGGTCTTGGCCAGGCTTGCCGCAACCAGATCCCAGTCGGGATGGCTGATTGAATTCAGATCGACGATTTCGGCCGAGATGCCGGCCTCGTCCTGCACATATTGCGCGGCGCGCAACGCCTCTAGCACCATGACCGACGTGGCGACGACGGTGACGTCGCTGCCCTCGCGCGCCACGTAGCTGGTGAGCGGCACCCGCTTTTCGGACGGCGACACGGTGAAATCCAGATTGTAAAGCAGCCGGTGCTCGATGCTGATCACCGGTCCGGGGTGTCGATTGATGATCGCCGGATACATGTCCAGGATGGCCTGGCTGCTCGACGGCATGACCACGGTCAATCCCGGATAGTGCGCAAAGGTCGCCTGCGGGCTCTGCGAATGCTGGGCGCCCTGGCCCCAGCTGCGGCCAACGACGATGCGGATCAGCATCGGGCAGCTCATGAGCCCGCCGAACATATAGCGGTACTTGGAAGCCAGATTGATGATCTGGTTCATGGCCAGGAAGGAGAAGTCGGCGCGAATGTGGGTGGTGATCGGGTAATCCCCGACCAACGCCGCACCGATGGCGACGCCGGTCATTCCCTCTTCCATCAGGGGCACGTCGAATACCCGGGCCGCGCCGTATTTCTCCGCGAGGCCCGTCGTCGAGCCGAAGATGCCCTTAAAGTCGTCGACTCCCTGTCCCATGATGAACGCGTTGGCATGGCTCGCCAGGGCGGCGTCCATGGTCTCGAGCAGCGCCCCCGCATAGGACAGGATGCGCGCGCCCTGCGAGATCGGCTTGACCGTCGCGATACTCATCAGATGACGTCCGTCAGAAGCTCGGCATGGCCGGGCGCGGGGCTGGCTTCGGCGAAGGCGACGGCCGCGGCGATCTCGCGTTCGAGTTCGGGCCTGAACACCTCGACCAGCTGGGCGTCGACAATCAGCGGATCGCGGCCCTTCCAAGCATCGACTCCGTCTTTCGTGCGGTAGTTGAAATGGAAATCCTCGCCGACGCCGACATGTTCCTTGTAACGCGAGGTGACGATCTCCAGCACGAACGGCTCGCCCGCCCGAACGCGTGCCGCTGCCTCAAGCGTCGCACGGCGGACGGCCAGCATGTCCCAGCCCTCCTCGACCCGCCGGTTCGCGATGCCGTACGAAGCGGCGTGCTCGGCCAACCGATAGGCCTGGCGGACCGGACGATGGCTGTGGACGGCGAGGCCATTGTCCTCGCAGAGGAACAGCACCGGCACTTTCATGAGCGCGGCGAAATTCAGGCTTTCGTGATAGACGCCCTCTTCGGTCGCGCCATCGCCGAATACCGCCACCGCCAGACGATCCACGCCGCGCCGCTTGAAGCTGAGCGCGGCACCCACCGCATGCGGGATCGTGCTGGCCACCACGGCGGACGACCCCATCAGCCCGACCTCGGGCGCCGTCAGGTGCATCGAGCCTGCCTTGCCGCCCGAAATGCCGCCCGTGCGCCCGTACAGCTCGGCGAACATGGCATCCAGCCGTCCGCCCTTGGCGATATAGAAGCCGTGCGAGCGGTAGGTCGCGAACACGAGGTCGTCCGGCCGCAGCCCGTCGCACACGCCGACCGCGACCGACTCCTGGCCGATCGAGAGATGGACCGGGCTCTGGATCTTGTCGGACGGATAGAGGGCGATGATCCGTTCCTCGACGAGCCTGATCAGCAGCGCCGTCCGGAACAGCCGGCGATAGATCGCTTCATCCTTCACAGACAGACGCTCCTCCGGCAGTTACCCTTGACATGGCTGCCGACTGCTAAAGGAGGCCGCGCGATCTGGCAATCGCTCATCGTGCCGCTCAGAGACTACGACTCTGGCCGCCATCCACCGTGATATTGGCGCCATTCACCAGACTAGCCTGCACAGAACACAGGAACGCCACTACGGCCGCCACCTCTTCCGGCGTGCCCAGCCGGCCCAGCGGATAGTCCGCGTCGATCATGCGCTGGAAAGCCGCCGGATCGCGCCGCTTCTCGTCGTCGAAGCCGGTGCCGGCGATATCGATGCCGCCTGGCGCCACCGCGTTGAACGTGATGCCTTCACGCACGAGGTAGGTCATGGCGGAGAGCGACTTCATCAGACCCGTTTCGGCGGCCTTCGCCATGGTGAACCAGGGCCGCCCGCCGCCTTCCTTGCCGCCGTAGATCGAGGTGATCGTCACGACCCGTCCCCATTTGTTGCGGCGCATGTGCGGCAGGGCACGCCGGGTGAAGCGCACGGCGGCCATGGCGTTCTTTTCGTAGACCTCGCTCCAGACCAGAAGCTCGGTCTCCTCGACGCTTTCCTTGCCCCAGCGTCCACCGCCGCCGACATTGTTGATCAGGATGTGCAGGTCGCCCCATTCGCGATCGATGATGTCCATCACGCGATCGGCAGCGCCTGCTTCGAGAACGTCGGCCGCAACGGCCAGAAGCCGCACGCCATAGGCCTTCAGCTCGTCTTTCGCCGCGTCCAGGCGTTGCTGGGAACGCGAGCAGATGGCGACATTGCAGCCCTGGGCCGCCAATTGCTTGGCCGAGGCCAGACCGATGCCGTGGCTGCCGCCGGTCACCAGGGCGAACTTTCCGGAAAGGCCGAAGTCCATTTCGCGCTCCGGCCTAGAACGGCCCGCGGAAGCGGCGTTCGTGACTGAAGAAATCCTCGCCGTCGAGATTCGCCGCCTCCAGGCCGAGCATGTCCTCGACGGCGTGCACGATCGTCCTGGCGTTGGGATAGAACTCGTTTTCGAGCTCGCGCACCGTCGGGCACGGCGTGTGGGCAAAGCCGATGCGCTTGACCGGCGCCTTCAGCTTGCCGAAGCATTTTTCGTTGACGCGCGCCGACAATTCGGCGCTGAAGCCGCTGTCGACCCAGTCGCAATCGGCGATGATGCAGCGTCCCGTTCGTTTCACCGATTCGACGATCAGGGTCTCGTCGAGCGGCGCCAGGGTGCGCGGATCCACGATCTCGACCGACACGCCGCGT
>JABCYT010000461.1 GCA_013290035.1 Alphaproteobacteria bacterium | reverse complement strand
AGTCGTGCCGGATGTATAGATCAGGAGCGCGGGATCTTCGGCCGCCGTGTCGACGGTGGTGAAACTGTCCGAGGCAGCGGCCAGCAGGCGGTCCCAGTCGAGGAAGGCGCTGCCGTGGGCGCCCGCGCCGATCACGATCACCGTCTTGAGATGCGGCAGGCGATCGCGCACCGCCAGCACCTTGGGGAGCTGGGACATGTCGGTGATCAGCGCCGAGGCCTCGGCATTGGCCATGCGATACTCGAGCGCCTCTTCGCCGAACAGCGTGAACAGCGGCAGCACGACGGCGCCCATGCGATAGCCGGCGAGATGGCAGAGCGTGAGCTCGGCGCTCTGGCTCAGGAACACGCCGACCCGGTCGCCTTTCTCGATGCCGTGCGCGCTAAGCGCATTGGCGAGCCGCGAACTCGCGGTCAGGAGCTGGCCGAACGTCCAGTTGCGCACCGATCCATCGGCGTTCTCGACGATCAGCGCCAGCGCGTGCGACGGATGGCGTTCGCACACCGCCCAGCCGATGTTGAACCGCTCCGGCCGGGGCCAGCGAAATTGCCGCATCGCTTCTTCGTAGGAGACGCCGTGGGGGATCATCGCGGCGGCACTCTATGGCATGTGGACCATGCGCTGCCAGCGGCGCTATTCTGCAGCATGGCCCCCGACGACCATTCCTACCCTCCGGCATCGCGCGGCAAAACCGCGGAGTCGGGCGTCACCATCGTTCCCTCGGTCTGCCCGCACGACTGCACCAGCACCTGTGCGCTCGATGTCGAACGTCTCGATGCCAGGCGCATCGGCCGGGTGCGCGGCTCGATGCGCAATGACTACACCGCGGGCGTGATCTGCGAGAAGGTCGCCCGCTACGCCGAGCGCATCCATCACCCCGACCGCCTGATGAAGCCGCTGCGCCGGGTCGGACCGAAAGGGTCCAGGCAGTTCGCCGAGATCTCGTGGGCCGACGCGCTCGACATCGTGGCCGAGCAGTTTATCGCCAAGGCGCGCCAGCACGGCGGCGAGACGGTGTGGCCCTACTACTACGCCGGCACGATGGGGCTGGTGCAGCGGGACGGCATCAACCGGCTGCGCCACGCGATGAAATACTCGAACTATTTCTCGACCATCTGCGTCACGCTCTCCGACACCGGCTGGATTGCGGGTGTGGGCGCCAAGCGCGGCGCCGATGTGCGCGAAGTCGACGAGCATTCCGATCTGGTCGTGATCTGGGGCGGCAATCCGGTCAACACCCAGGTCAACGTCATGACCCACGCCATGCGCGCCAAGAAGCGCGGCGCCAAGCTGGTCGTGGTCGATCCCTACCGCACCGGCACGGCCGAGCAGGCCGACATCCATCTCGCGGTGCGTCCCGGCACCGATGGCGCGCTGGCGGTCGCGATCATGCATGTGCTCTTCAAGGAGGGCTATGCCGACTGGGACTATATGCGCCGCTACACCGATGCGCCGGACGAATTGGCGGCACACGTTGCCGAGCGTACGCCGGAGTGGGCGTCGAAGATCACCGGGCTTGGCGTCGAGGAGATCGTTTCCTTTGCGCGGCTCTACGGCCGGACCAAGGCCTCGTTCATCCGCTGCCATCACGGCTTCAGCCGCAGCCGCAATGGTGCTGCCAACATGCATGCCGTCACGTCGCTGCCGGCGGTGACCGGCGCGTGGAAATACAAGGGCGGCGGCGCGCTGTACGGCCACACCGGCATGTACCCGATCAAGAGGACGCTGATCGAAGGCCTCGACGTGGTCGATACCTCGATCCGCGAGCTCGATCAGTCGCGGCTCGGGCCGATCCTGACGGGCGACCGCGAGGCCTTGAAGGACGGTCCGCCGGTGACGGCGCTGCTGATCCAGAACACCAACCCGGCGATGGTCTGCCCGGAACTCGAGCTTGTGCACAAGGGCTTTAGGCGCGAGGACCTGTTCACCTGCGTGCATGAGCAGTTCCTGACCGAGACGGCGGCCTTCGCCGATATCGTGCTGCCGGCCACGATGTTCCTCGAGCACGACGATTTCTACACGGCAAGCGGCCATACCTTCTTCCAGGTCACCAAGGCGGTGATCGAGCCGCCGGGCGAGTGCCGCGAGAACCACTACGTGATCGCCGAACTCGCCAAACGCCTGGGTGCGAGGCATCGCGGCTTCGACATGACCGCGTGGGAGATCATGGACGAGACGCTGAAAGACTCGGGCATGTGGGACGCCGAGACCAACTGGCGAAAGGGCGGCCAGGATTTCCACCTGGGCTTCGAGACCTCGCACTTCCTCGACGGCTTCGCCTGGCCCGACAAGAAATACCGCTTCAAGCCCGACTGGGCGGCCTATGGCCCGCGCGGCAAGGACATGCCGGCGCTGCCCGACCATTTCGACGTGATCGACAATGCCACGGCCGACAAGCCGTTCCGCATGGTCGCAGCGCCGGCGCGCACCTTCCTGAATTCGACCTTCACCGAGACGCCGAGCAGCCAGAAGCGCGAGGTGCGGCCGACCGTGATGATGAACCCCGATGACTGCGCGGCGTTGGGCGCCGCCGAGGGCGACCGGCTTGAGATCGGCAACGAGCGCGGCAAGACCATCGTGCGCTGCAGGCCCAAGGCCGGCCAGCAGAAGGGCGTCGTCGTGGTCGAAGGCATCTGGCCCAACCGCAACTTCGAGACCGGCATCGGCATCAATGCGCTGACCTCGGCCGATCCCGGCTGGCCGCACGGCGGGGCGGTGTTCCACGACACCGCCGTCTGGATTCGCAAAGCGGCGTGAGCAGCGGCTTCCAACCGGCGCCCAATCCGAGCATCGCCCAGACCCAGGCGGCCCGGACGGCGGGTCGCGCCCACCTGCTGGTGATCGGCAACGAAAAGGGCGGCTCGGGCAAATCGACCGCGGCGCTGCACATCGCCGTGTCGCTGCTGGGCGACGGCGCCAAGGTGGCCACGCTCGACCTTGATGCGCGCCAGGGCACGCTTGGCCGCTACATCGAGAACCGTGCCGCCTACTGCAAACGCAAGGGCGTCGACCTGCCGATGCCGGTTCACGCGGCAGTGCCGCTTTCGATCCTGCCCGACCGAGCGGCCGCCGAAGCCGACGAGAGGGCGCGGTTCGAAGCCGCTCTGGAGCAGGTCATCGGCGCCGTCGATTTCGTGATCATCGACACGCCGGGCAGCGACACCCACCTGTCGCGGCTCGCCCATACCTGGGCCGACACGCTGCTGACGCCGCTCAACGACAGCTTCATCGATCTCGACCTCTTGGCTCGCGTCGATCCCGACACGCTCAAGATCGTCCGTCCGTCGATCTATGCCGAGGCGGTGTGGAAACAACGTCAGCTTCGCGCCGTCCAGGGCGGCCGGCCGGTCGATTGGATCGTGATGCGCAATCGGCTGTCCTCGCTGGCGGCACGCAACAAGCGCGACATGGGCACCGTCCTCGCGGCGCTGGCGCGGCGCATCGGCTTTCGCGTCGCCGCCGGCTTGAGCGAACGCGTGATCTACAAGGAGCTGTTCCTGAATGGCCTCACCCTGCTCGATCTCAAGCGCGGCAACGGCGGTCCGTCGCTGACGCTGAGCCACGTCGCGGCGCGTCAGGAGGTGCGCGACCTCGTGGCTGCGCTCAATCTGCCGCGACCAGATGCGGCCGCGCCATCGGCCGCGCCCGCGACAGCACCAGCCATGCCAGACCCGCAAGCTGCAGGATGAACAGGATCCCGAACGCCCAGCTGTAGCCGTCCGGCGCATAGCCGGTGGCGGTCTTGGGCCACAGGTCGACGATCTTTCCGATCGCCCACTGCCCGGCGAAGATCACGCTGAACACCACGAGGTTGCTGCTGGTGCTGACCCGGCCGGCATAGTGGGCGGGGAACGACGACACCATCAGCGGCATGTACTGGATGGGGCAGGCGCCCAAAAAGCCGAACAATGGCCATGCCACGGCAGGATGGAACGCGGGCAGGAACGCCAGCCAGCCGCAGACCAGCGCGAACAGGAAGCTGGTGATGCCGACCGATCCGAACTCGCTGACGCCGATTCGGCGGAAGGCGCCCGAGACCACGCCACTCAGCGCGAAGCCCAACGTCATGACCGCCGTGGTGATGAGCTGGATGTCGGCGCGCGCCTCGGCGGCGATGCCGCCCACGTCGCGCAGCCAGGGGCCG
>JABCYT010000460.1 GCA_013290035.1 Alphaproteobacteria bacterium | reverse complement strand
GCAGCTACCCGACTCCGCCTCGACCAACCGCACGGCGGCCGCGGTCGAGGAGGTCGAGAAGACGGTCCAGGGCAAGCCCTGGATGCAGAGCATGTTCACCGTCACCGGCTACAGCCTGCTCGATGGCCTGAACATGTCCAACCGTGCCCTGGTCGTGGTCGGGCTGAAGCCGTTCGCCGAGCGCAAGGATCCCACGCTCACGGTGTTCTATGCGCTGGACGAGCTGAACAAGGCCTTCGCCCGGATCGCCTCGGCCAACGTCTTCGCCTTCAACCTGCCGCCGATCATGGGGCTCGGCAATTCGTCGGGCTTCGAGTTCGTCGTGCAGTCGCTGGCCGGTGCGCCGCCCGCCGACCTCGCCGCCGTCGCCCGCGGCATGATGATCTCGGCCCAGCAGGTGCCGCAGCTCGCCGGCGTCTTCACGACCTATGCCGCGGCCGCGCCGCAGATCAACCTCAAGCTAGACCGCGAGCGCGCCCAGGCACTGGGCGTATCGATTTCCGACATCTTCTCGGCGATGCAGACGACGCTGGGCGGCGCCTACACCAACGACTTCAACCTGTTCGGCCGCGTCTGGCAGGTGAAGGTGCAGGCCGACGCACCCGATCGCAGCAACGTCAACGACATCTTCCGCGTGCGCGTGCGCTCGTCCAACGGCGAATTGCTGCCGCTGCAGGCCGTGGCCAGCGTCGAGCTGGTGACCGCGCCGTCCTCGATCGTGCGCTACAACAACCTGCGCTCGGTGGTGCTGAACGGCGCCCCGGCGCCCGGCTTCTCGTCCGGCCAGGCCATCGCCGCCATGGAGGAGCTCGCCAAGTCGACGCTGCCCGCCGGCTACGGCTACGAATGGACCGGCACGGCGCTGCAGGAGAAGGCCGCGAGCGGCCAGACCGGCTCCATCCTGGCGCTCGCCGTGCTGTTCGCCTACCTCTTCCTCGTCGCCCTCTACGAGAGCACGGCGATCCCGATCGCAGCACTCCTGTCGGTCGCGGTCGGATTGTTCGGCGCGGTGCTGGCGCTCTACCTCACCGGGCTCGACAACAACATCTTTGCCCAGATCGGCATCGTCGTGCTGATCGCGCTCGCCGCCAAGAACGCCATCCTGATCATCGAATTCGCGATGGAGGAACGCGCCGGCGGCAAGGACATCGTGACGGCGGCGACGACGGCGGCCGGCCTGCGCTTCCGCGCCGTCATGATGACCTCGTTCGCCTTCATCCTGGGCCTGGTGCCGCTGGTCATCGCCTCGGGCGCGGGCGCCGCCACCCAGCGCGCGGTCGGCACCGCGGTGTTCGGTGGCATGATCGCGGCGTCGTTCCTTGGCATCTTCGTGATCCCGGGCCTCTACGTCGCCCTGCAGACCTTCCGCGAGAAGGTGAAGGGGGTGGACAAGAACACTGTCGAGTACAGACACGTGGAGCCCGACCCCTGAACAGGAGGTTTGCTGCAGCCGGCGCGACGTTTGAGCTTCAGGGACGATCCGAGCCCGCTTCCAGGCGAGCGCGCAACGCCGCGTCGTGCAAGGTGGTGTCCTGGCCCGGCGGCGCGATGCGCACGGCGTCCTCCAGGCTCGCCGTCTGCCGCCACTCCTCTTCAGGCCGCGCGCGGCCGTCATAGCCGATCTGGTCGACGCCCCAATAGAGTTCGAGGTGATGGCCGTCGGGGTCGAGGAATTCGACCGAGACCTGGCAGCCGGCGCGGCGGCGGCCTTCATAGACAATCCTGGCGCCGTGCTGTTTCAGGTGATCGCGGGCGCGGAACACCTCGTCGAGCGTGGCGAGCTCGAAGGCGAGGTGGTGCAGGGTCTTGGCGGCGCCGCCCGGCTGCGGCGCGCCGCCGATCAGCGCGAGGCAATGATGGTCGCCGTTGCAGCGCAGGAACACCATGCCGCCCGGCATCATCCTGTCGGGATAGACGTCGGAGACCTTGAAGCCCAGCACCTCGGTGTAGAAGCGCTTGGACTTCTCCAGGTCGGCGACATTGACCACGGCGTGGCCGATCTTCTGGACGGCGAAGGGCGGGTTCATGGGCTACCTTTCCAGCAGGTGGTCCGCCATCATGGACCCGAAGCAGCACTGGGGGAAAGAACGCATGGCGAAATCGCCGAATCGACTGTCGGCCAGCGAAGCCGTGCTGCGCATGGCCCAGAAGCGGCTCAAGGCGCGCGACCTCGTCGAGGCCTGCCTCGACCGCATCGAGGCGCGCGAGGGCCAGGTCCATGCCTGGGAGGCGCTCGATCCCGACGGCGCGCGCAAGCGTGCCGACACGCTGGACAAGCGAAGTCGCCCGGCCGGTCCGCTGCACGGCATTCCGCTCGCGGTCAAGGACATCATCTCCACCAGGACCCTGCCCACGACCTGCGGCTCGCCGATCTACCGCGACCATGTCGTCGGCAAGGACGCCGCCTGCGTGACGCAGCTCGTCAAGGCGGGCGCCATCGTGCTGGGCAAGGCGGTGACCACGGAATTCGCCGGCGCCCATGCCGGCAAGACGCACAATCCGCACAATCTCCGCCACACGCCGGCCGGCTCGTCGTCGGGCTCGGCGGCCGCGGTGGCCGACTTCATGGCGCCGGTGGGCTATGGCACGCAGACCGCGGGCTCGGTGATCCGGCCCGGCGCCTTCAACGGCGTCGTGGCCTACAAGGGCAGCCACGGTTGGGCCGACATGACGGGCATCAAGCCCTACGCCCCCAGCCTCGACACCTTGGGCTTCTTCGCCCGCGAGGCCAATGATCTCGCCTTGATCCGCGCCGCCTACGGCCATGCGCCGGCCGATCCGCCGACACGCGCGCCACGCATCGGCCTGATGCGCACGCCGTGGTGGGACATGGCCGAGCCCTACAACAGGAAGAACATCGAGGAGGCCGCGCGCGCCTTGCGCGGCGCGGGCGCCCGGGTGCGCGAATGGAAGGCGCCGGACTCATGGGCGACCCTCAGGCAGGCGCAGCACCGCATCATGACCAAGGAGGCGACGCAGGCCTATGCCAAGGAGCGTGCGCGCTTCTCGCACCTCTTCTCGCCAATCATGAACACCGCGATGGCCGAAGGCGACGCCGTGAACCGCCGCCAATATGCCGACGCCAAGAAACGCAAGCGCGTGGCGCTCGGCCAGCTCGCTGACGCCTGGGAGACGTTCGACCTGCTGCTGGCGCCCGCGGCCAGGGGCGAGGCTCCGTCGGGCCTGGGCAACACCGGCGATCCGATCTTCAACCGCTTCTGGACCCTTTTGGGCACGCCCTGCATCGCACTGCCGTTCAACACGGGCCCGTTCGGCCTGCCGCTGTCGGTGCAGCTCATCGGGCCGCGCGGCCGCGACGATCAGCTGATCGCCTGGGCACGCTGGGTGGAGCAGAAGCTCTCGTGACCCTCCGGCTGGGCCTGATCGGCTACGGCGCCATCGGCAAGCATGTCGAGGCGGCGCTGAAATCGGGCGGCATCGAGAACCTCGAACTGGTCGCGGCGCTGGTGAAACGTCCGCGCAACGACCAACGCCCTGGGGGGTTGCTGACCCACGAACCGGATCGCTTCTTTGCCCACAAATTCGACGCCGTCGCCGAATGCGCCGGCCACGAGGCCGTGCGCCTCCACGGCCAAAGGGTGCTGGAAGGCGGCGCGGACTTTCTCGTGACCTCCGTCGGCGCCTTCACCGATAGCGCGCTGTTCGACCGTCTGCTGGCCACGGCCAAGGCCAACGGCAAGCGCCTGATCCTGCCCTCGGCCGGCATCGGCGCCCTCGACATCCTGAGCAGCGCCGCGGTCGGCGGCCTCGACAGCGTCACCGTCACGGTGCGCAAGGACCCGTCGGCGTGGAAAGGCACGATTGCCGAGACGTTGGTCGAGCTCGATTCGCTCGAAGCGCCGCGTGTCATCTTCGACGGGCCGGTCCGCGAAGGCGCGCGGCTCTACCCGCAGAACGTCAATATCTCCGCCGCGGCCGCCATCGCGGGGCTGGGCCTCGACCGGACGCGCGTTGTGATCGTGGCCGATCCCACGGTCACAACGCACATCGTCGAACTCGAAGAAAAAGGGGCATTCGGCCGCTTCACTTTCAGGGAGGACGTGGCGGTCAGCGATGAAAACCGCAAGACCGGCAAGCTCGTCGCCATGGCGATGGTGAAGTCGGTCCGCCAGCTCGCCTCGACCTTGGT
>JABCYT010000459.1 GCA_013290035.1 Alphaproteobacteria bacterium | reverse complement strand
CCGACGGCGGCGGTGATCGGCGTGATCGTGCGCCATCTGCTGGGCCGCTATCGCGAGAGCGTCATCTATCGCGGCGGCGATCCGGCCTGAGGCGCCGATGGCGAACCAGCTCACCTTCGACCTGGCGCTGCCGCCGCCGACCTATGCGCGCGAGGATTTCGTCACGGCCTCCGGCAATCGCGAGGCGCTGGCCTGGATCGATCGCTGGCCGGACTGGCCGGCGCCCGCGCTGGCGCTGGGCGGGCCCGCCGGCTGCGGCAAGACCCATCTCGGCCGCATCTGGGCGGCACGGGCGGGCGCCCTCTCGATCGACGGCGCCGCGCTCGAAGGCAAGAGCGTCGCCGATCTGGCGGACCTCGCTGCCGCCTCGCCCGCGATCGTGATCGAAAGCGCCGACGGTGCGCCGGAGCGGGCGCTGTTCCATCTCTACAATCTGATGCGCGAGCGGCATGGCTCCTTGCTGCTGATCTCGACCGCGTTGCCGGCCCACTGGTCGATCGCCTTGCCCGACCTCGCATCGCGGCTGCGCGCGGCGCCCGCCGTGACGGTTGCGGCGCCCGACGACGAGCTTCTGGGTTCGATCATCCTGAAACAGCTCGCCGATCGTCAATTGCATGCGGGCGCTGGCGTCGTGCAGTATCTGGTCTCGCATATGGAACGTTCGGCCGAATCGGCGCGGCGGGTCGTCGCCGCACTCGATCGCCGGGCGTTGGCCGAACGGCGCGAGATCGACCGACGTCTGGCAGCCGATGTCCTGGCCGAGCTCGCCGGGACGTCGTGAGGGAGGTAGAGGAGGCGAGATGAGAAAGCTGGTTCTGGTGGCCCTCCTCGGCACGCTCGCCTCGACGGCCTCTGCGCAGTCTTCCTCCGTGATGGGAACCTGGTTGACGGCCTCGGGCATTGCGCAGGTGCGCATCGGTCCGTGCCCCGATGCCGCGAGCGGCCCGATCTGCGGCCTCGTCGTCGGCTTGATCAATCCCAAGGGGCCGGACGGCAATGCAGTCGCCCCCGACATGGCGACGGATTATCGAAACCCCGATCCGGCGCTGCGCACCCGCAAGGTGATCGGCATGCCGCTGATCTGGGGCTTCAAGAAGACCGCCGATCCCAATGCCTTCGAAGACGGGCACATCTATAACGGCGAGAACGGCAAGATCTACAATGCCAACATCAGCCTGCAGCCTGACGGCAAGCTGCGCCTGCGCGGCTATGTCGGTACGCCGATATTCGGCGAGACACAGCTCTGGACTCGTGTGAATTAGGGAGAGAAGCGATGGATATGGGCATCAAGGGTCGCAAGGCGATCGTCTGCGCGGCGAGCAAGGGTTTGGGCAAGGGCTGCGCCATGGCGCTTGCCCAGGAGGGCGTCGACCTCGTCATCAACGCCCGCACCAAGGCCGAGCTCGAGGCGACGGCGGAGGAGATCCGCAAGAAAACCGGCGTCAAGGTGACGCCGATCGCCGTCGACGTCACGACCGACGCCGGCCGCAAGCAGGTGCTCGCCGCCTGTCCGGAGCCCGACATCATCGTCAACAACGCGGGCGGCCCGCCGCCGGGCGACTTCCGCGACTGGCAGCGCGACGACTGGATCAAGGCGATCGACGCCAACATGCTGACGCCCATCGAATTCATCAAGGCGTCGGTCGACGGCATGATGAAGCGTGGCTTCGGCCGCATCGTGAACATCACTTCGAGCTCGGTGAAGGCGCCGATCGACATACTGGGGCTGAGCAACGGCGCGCGAAGCGGCCTTACCGGTTTCGTGGCCGGCGTGGCCCGCGTCACCGTTCGGCATGGCGTGACCATCAACGGCCTGCTGCCCGGTCCGTTCGACACCGATCGCCTGCGCGGCACCTTCAAGGCGCGGGCCGCCAAGAGCGGCAAGAGCTATGACGAGGAGTACGCGGCCGGCGCCAAGATGAATCCGGCGGGCCGCTTCGGCACGGCCGCGGAATTCGGTGCGGCCTGCGCCTTCCTGTGCAGCATGCATGCGAGCTACATCACCGGCCAGAACCTGCTGATGGACGGCGGCCAGTACCCGGGGACGTATTAGGGCTGGAGGCGCGCCACTCCAGTGGCGCGGTTTTCCATGTGCTGACCAAGACGCGCGACTGGAGTCGCGCGCCCCAGCGATGGCCCTAAGCGGCAGCGACGTCGCGTGGCCGCACGAACGCCGCCAGCTCGGCGGAGCCCCATGCAAGGTCACGCCAGGGCCCATCGGGGGCCCTTAGCGTGGCAAGCGCTCCGGTCGGATACTTTTCCCGCAGCGCGGCCAGGGCGGCGGCGGGGCCGTCCGCCGCCAGCGCCTCGGCGAGGTGCCAGATGCCGTCGTTGTGGGCGATCATCAGGACGGTGGCGACATCGTCGGGCACGGCCCGTAAGTGGGCCAGCAGAATGTCCTCGGAGGCGAGGTAGAGCCCCTTTTCCAGCGCAATCGGCGGGGCGGGGGCGCCCAACAGCTTCACCAGCGGCGCCAGCGTCTGACGGGTCCGCATGGCCGTTGAGCACAGGATCAGACCGGGGCGGGGGGCGCGGCGCTCGATATGGTGGGCCATGGCCTTGGCCGCCTGCTCGCCACGACGGCTGAGCGGCCGCTCATGATCATCCAGCCGCGGGTCGCTCCAAGCCGATTTTGCGTGTCGCAGGAGGAGAATGGTCTTCACCAGGCCAATCCACAAAAATCCTTCTGGAACAGGCGCTTACTGAATTGCCATGACACCGTCATGCAGAGACGTTACCGTTCCTGTGATTAATCCCGGGAGGCACCCCAGCAGGGGCCGACAATGGACGCGCTCACTTCGACCCCCAGTCCGGCTCCGGCGCTCGAAATAGCACCCGACAGTCCGCAACGCTTCATCAATCGTGAATTGTCGTGGCTGGCCTTCAACATGCGCGTCCTCGAGGAGGCCAGCAACAAGCGCCATCCGCTGCTCGAGCGCGTGCGCTTCCTGTCGATCTCCGCCGGCATTCTCGACGAGTTCTACATGGTCCGCGTGGCCGGCCTGGTCGACATGCTGCAGACCCGCTCGGCCCTGCTGAGCGACGACGGCATGACGCCGGCCGAGCAGCTGGTGGCGATCCGCGAGCGTGCCTCGATCCTGATGGCCCATCAGCAGGCGGTATGGGCCAACCTGCAGGACGAGCTGCGCGCGGCCGGTGTTGCCGTCATCGAGCCGGGCGAGCTCACCGAGGCCGAGCGCTCGTGGCTCGACCAGTATTTCATCGACCAGGTCTTCCCGATCCTGACGCCGCTGGCCATCGATCCGGCGCATCCCTTTCCGTTCATCCCCAACGGCGGCTTCTCGACGATCCTGAAGCTGCAGCGCCGCGACGATCGCCGGCCCCTGATGGCGCTGCTGCCGCTGCCGCCGCAGGTCGACCGCTTCATCCGCCTGCCGGGCGCTGCGATCCGCTTCCTGTCGCTCGAGGATCTGGTCGACATCTACCTGCCACGCCTGTTCCCGGGCTACGAGGTGATCGAGCAGGCCGTGTTCCGGCTGATCCGCGACAGTGACGTCGAGATCAACGAAGAGGCCGAGGATCTCGTGCTGCTCTACGAGAGCGCGCTCAAGCGCCGCCGCCGCGGCGATCTGATCTCGATCTCGGTCAACAGCGCCATGCCGGCCGAGCTGCGCGATTTCCTGTTCGACCAGCTCGAGATCTCGGCGCACACGCCGACCGTGCACGTCTTCCATCTCGACCGCATGCTCAACATCGGCGACGTCAAGGCGGTGAT
Source organism: Alphaproteobacteria bacterium (assembly GCA_013290035.1). Classification (GTDB taxonomy): domain Bacteria; phylum Pseudomonadota; class Alphaproteobacteria; order Reyranellales; family Reyranellaceae; genus Reyranella. Next base: position 426 of record JABCYT010000459.1, on the reverse strand, counting down.
CGTCGATGACCGGCCCGACCTCCAGTTCGCGCCCTACAATGCCCGCTTCCCCGAGCGCATCCGCGACTTCGGCGGCGACTGCTTCGCCGCCATCCGCGCCAAGGACATCGTCGTCCACCATCCCTACGAGAGCTTCGACGTCGTCGTGCAGTTCCTGCATCAGGCGGCGCGCGATCCGGCCGTGGTGGCGATCAAGCAGACGCTCTACCGCACCTCGGCCGATTCGCCGATCGTCAAGGAGCTGATCGCGGCCGCCGAGGCCGGCAAGACGGTGACGGCGCTGGTCGAGCTCAAGGCCCGCTTCGACGAGGAGGCCAACATCCGCTGGGCGCGCGACCTCGAGCGCGCCGGCGTGCAGGTCGTCTACGGTTTCATCGACCTCAAGACCCACGCCAAGGTCTCGATGGTGGTGCGGCGTGAGGCGCA
>JABCYT010000458.1 GCA_013290035.1 Alphaproteobacteria bacterium | reverse complement strand
AGGGTTTGAGGCATGATGGCTGAAAGTCAGGCGGGCTCCAGGCGGAACAGGCCGCCTTCCTCGCTTTGGGTGACGAGATAGAGCAACCCATCCGGCCCTTGGCGCACGTCGCGGATATAGGGAAGACGGTCGACGAGCAACCGCTCTTCGCTCTTGTAACGCTCGCCGTCGAGTTCGATGCGGAACAGCGCATAGTTGGAGAGTGCGCCGGTGAACAGCGAACCCTTCCAGCCCGGGAACCTGTCGCCGGTATAGAAACTGAGGCCGCAGGGCGAGATCGACGGCACCCAGGTGCGCAGCGCATCCTCCATGCCGGGCAGGCTCCTGTTGTCGGTGATCTTGCTGCCGTCGTAGTTGACGCCGTAGGTCACCAGCGGCCAGCCGTAATTGCCGCCGGCTTTCAGGATGTTGAGCTCGTCGCCGCCCTTGGGCCCGTGCTCGACCTCCCAGATCTTGCCCGTCTCGGGATGCAGGGCCAGCCCTTGCGGGTTGCGGTTGCCCCAGGTGAAGATCTCCGGTCGCGCGCCCGGGCGGCCGACGAAGGGATTGTCCGGCGGTATCGAGCCGTCGTCCCTGAGGCGCACGATCTTGCCGGCGAGATCGCCGAGATCCTGCGCGCGCAGCATCTGGAAGCGGTCGCCGACACTGACATACATCAGGCCGGCGCGGTCGAAGACGATGCGCGAGCCGAGATTGAGGCGGCCGTGGCTTCTGGGTAGCGCCTCGAAGATCACCCTGACATTGCCCAGCCCGCCATCATCCAGTTCGGCGCGGGCGACCGTGGTGGCCGCACCGTTGCTGTCGCCCGCGACATAGGAGAGATAGAGCACCCGATTCTGAGCGAAGTTGGGGTGCAGGCAGACATCGAGCAGGCCCGCCTGACCGCCCGTCCGAACGGCGGGCGCGCCCGGGAGCGCCCGCGGCTCCAGCCGGCCGTTGGCAAAGACCCGAAGCCGGCCCGGTCGCTCGGTGATCAGCATGCGGCCATCGGGCAGGAAAGCGATGCTCCAGGGCTGCACCAGATCGCGGCTGAGCGTGACCAGGCGGTAGGCCGCCCTGGCACTTTTCAGCGTTTCCTGGGCGCGGGCGAGGGCCGGCGCCGCCAGGGCACTGGTTGCAGTGAGAACGAAACGACGCCGCTGCATTTGACCCTCCTGACAGCAGGGATGCGCCGGGCGGAGCCGGCGGGCTGGCGCGCGGAAGGCCGGTCACTATACTCGACGACCGCAACCGACCCCATTACGACCCTATTACTCGAATTGCTGGAGGGGCTTGTCCTTTGACCGACCGCTATCTGCGCACCGGCATTTTCCTGGCACCCTTCCATGCGCTGGACGAGAACCCGACCCTGGCGCTCGAGCGCGACATGGAGTTGCTTCAGCACCTCGACCGGCTGAACTACCATGAGGCCTGGATCGGCGAGCACCATTCCGGCGGTTTCGAGATCATCGCCAGCCCAGAGATGTTCATCGCCGCCGCCGCCGAGCGCACCCGCCATATCCGCCTCGGCACCGGTGTCGTCTCGCTGCCCTACCACAACCCCTTCATGCTGGCCTCGCGCATGACCCAGCTCGACCACATGACGCGCGGTCGCGCCATGTTCGGCGTCGGCCCGGGCGCGCTGGTCCATGACGCTGCCAAGATCGGCATCAAGCCTGCCGACCAGCGCAGCCGCATGAACGAATCGCTCGACGTCATCGTCGAGCTGATGGCGGGCAAGTCGGTGACAGCCAAGACCGACTGGTTCGACCTCACGGCGGCCCAGCTCCAGCTGCCGTCCTACAGCCAGCCCGGCATGGAAATGGCCGTGGCCTGCGCCCGCTCGCCGGTCGGCGCCGTCGCCTCGGGCCGCCATGGCATCGGCATTCTGTCGATCGGCGGTACGTCGGACGACGCGCTGCTGGCGCATGCTGCCAACTGGAAGATTTATACCGACCATGCCCGGCAGAACGGCAAGGTGGCGGATCGCGCCAAGTGGCGCATCGTCACCTTCGCTCACGTGGCGCCGACGCGCGAGCAGGCCTTGGAGGAGGTGAAGTTTGGCATCGATCGCTATGCCAAGTACTTCACCGATGTCGCCACCTTCCCGATCCTGCCGCCCGGCATCACCGACGCCGCCGAGTTCCTGACCAAGGAAGGCATCGCCTGCATCGGCACGCCCGACGACTGCATTCGCCATTTCGAGCGGCTGTGGAAGGGCTCGGATGGCGGCTTCGGCGCGGTCCTGCTGCTCGCCAACAACTGGGCCGACTGGCCGGCGACCTTGCGTTCCTACGAGTTGATGGCGCGCTTCGTCCATCCTCATTTCCAGCGCGGCGCCAACACGCTGCGCCAGTTGAGCTACGATACCGCCGCCGGCAACCGCGGCACCTATTCGGTGCAGTCGCAGGCGGCGGTGGAGACCGAGATCAAGAAGTACGTGGACGCGCACTCCAAGCGCGCCGCCGAGTAGAACGAAAACCCAGGGGAGCTATAGATGTCCAAGTCAATTCTAATGCACGAGAATGGTGGACCGGAGAAGATGCAGATTCACGATGTCGAGGTCGGCGCGCCCGGCCCCGGCCAGGTGAAGATCCGGCATACCGCGATCGGCCTCAACTTCATCGACATCTATACCCGCTCGGGCCTCTACCAGACGCCACTGCCCAACGCCGTCGGACGCGAGGCTGCTGGCGTGATCGTCGAGGTCGGGCCGAAGGTGAAGGGCTTCAAGAAGGGCGATCGGGTCGCCTATTGCGGCGTGCTGGGCGCCTACTGCCAGGAGCGCCTGATGGGTGTGGAGCAGCTGGTGCACGTGCCCAAGGGCGTGAGCGACGAGCAGGCCGCGGCCATCATGTTGAAAGGCATGACGACGGAGTATCTCGTCGATCAATGCGCCAAGCCATGGCTCAAGAAGGGCGACATCGTGCTGTTCCATGCCGCTGCCGGCGGCGTCGGCCTGCTGTTCGGCCAGTGGGCCAAGGCGCGCGGCTACAAGGCGATCGGCACGGTCTCCTCGCCGGAGAAGGCGGCGCTCGCCAAGAAGAACGGCTACAAGTGGGTGATCGACTACACCAAGGAGAACGTGGCCGAGAAGGTGAAGGCGATCACCAAGGGCAAGGGCGTGCCCGTGGTGTTCGACGGCGTCGGCAAGGACACCTGGGAGGCCTCGCTCGACAGCCTGCAGCCGCGCGGCCTTCTGGCCTCGTTCGGCAACGCGTCCGGTCCGGTCGCGCCGGTGCCGCCGGGCGTGCTGAACACCAAGGGCTCGCTCTATCTCACGCGGCCCAGCCTCGGCGCCTACACCGCCACCCGCAAGGATCTCGAAGCCAGCGCCAAGTCGCTGTTCAAGATGGTCAAGAGCGGCAAGGTGAAGATCGCCATCGATCAGCGCTACCCGCTGGCGGAGGCGGGCCAGGCCCATATCGACCTCGAAGGGCGCAAGACGACAGGGCAGACCGTCATCGTCCCCTGATCCGGAAGGCGTTCAGCATTCGATGATGATCGTCGGCCTGACCGGCTCCATCGGCATGGGCAAGTCGACCGCGGCCAGGATGCTGCGACAGATGGGGGTGCCGGTCTATGACGCCGACGCCGCCGTCCATGCGCTGCAGGCACCGGGCGGCGCGGCTCTGCCGCCGATCGAGGCGGCGTTTCCGGGCGTCGTGAAGAACGGAGTCCTCGACCGCCAGGGACTGGGCGCACGAGTGTTCGGCAACAAGGCGGCCCTGCGCAAGCTCGAGGCGATCGTCCATCCGCTGGTCGGCCAGCGGCAGCGCGCCTTCCTGAAGCGGGCGGCGCGGCGCGGCGAAAAGCTGGTCGTGCTCGACATCCCGCTGCTGTTCGAGGGCCTGGGCGACCGGCGGGTCGACGCCACCCTGGTGGTGAGCGCGCCCGCCTTCCTGCAACGCCATCGCGTGATGGCGCGGCCCGGCATGACGGCCGACCGGCTGGGCGGCATCCTGCGCCAGCAGGTGCCCGACGTCGTGAAGCGGCGCAAGGCCGACATCGTCATCCCCACCGGAATGGGATTGGCGCCGACGCGCGCGGCACTCGCCAAGGCAGTGGCCGAGCTCAGGCGCCGGCGCGGCCGCTTCTGGCCGCCCAATCCCTGGCGAGAGAAACACACAGCCCGTCTTGCGCAAGCCCGCCGCAAATAGGCTAGAAGAGTCTGATGCGCGAGATCGTCCTCGACACCGAAACC
>JABCYT010000457.1 GCA_013290035.1 Alphaproteobacteria bacterium | reverse complement strand
TTGTCGAGCCACAGGCCGTCGGCCAGGTAGGCATCGAGTTGCGCCGACAGCAAGCGCATCTTGGACAGCAGGTGCCCGCCGCGTTTGCGGCGGAACTCGAACTCGCGCGCCAGGCCGGTATCGAAGAACACTACGGCTTCGGCGGCGAGGGCGCCGTTCTTGGTGGCGCCGAGGCTGAGCACGTCGACGCCCGCTTTCCACGAGAGCTCGGCCGGCGCGCAGCCGACGAAGGACAGCGCATTGGCGAAGCGCGCGCCGTCCATGTGCAGCTTGAGCCCATGGCGATGGGTGGAGCTGGCCAGCGCGGCGATCTCCTCCGGCGCATAGACGGTGCCGCACTCCGTCGCCTGGGTGATGCTGACCGCGGCGGGCTGCGGATGATGCACGACGCCATAGACCGGTTCGGCCAGCGCCTTGGCGAGCCTTTTGGGATCGATCTTGCCGGCCGGCCCGTCGATCAGGCAGAGCTTGGCGCCCGAGGTGAAGAATTCCGGCGCGTTGGCCTCGTCGACGGCGATGTGGGCCTGCGGATGGCAGTAAATCGCGCCCCACGACGGCGTGCAGCAGGCGAGCGACAGCACATTGGCGGCCGTGCCAGTGGCGACCGGAAAGGCCACCAGATCGGGCTTCTCGAACAGGTCGCGCAGCCGATGTTCGACCCGGTGCGTCCACTCATCGGCGCCGTAGGAGGGGGCGCTGCCGCTGGCAAAGGCGCGGCCGACGGCCTCGACGATGCGGGCATGGGCGCCGACTTCGTTGTCGCTGCGAAAGTTCATTCCTGGTCCTCGCGTTGATGCGTGACGGCTTCGATCCGATTGCCGTCGGGATCGCGCACGAACGCTCCATAGTAGTCGGGATGATAGTTGGGCCTGAGGCCGGGCGCGCCGTCGTCGGTGCCGCCATTGGCCAGGGCTGCCTGATGGAAGGCGCGTACGGCGGCGCGGCTCTTGGCGCGGAAGCACCAGTGGCGATTGTCCGGCACGAACTCGCCCGTGCAACGATAGATCGAGATGTAGGGCGGCGCGTCGGGGCTGCGGTCGCGCACGCCGTAGCCGATCGCCTCGGCGCGGCGATTGACCCTGGGGTAGCCGAGCGCGCCCAGCACCGCGTCATAAAAGGCCTGGGCGCGGTCGAGGTCGGTCGTGGTGATCGACAGGTGATCGATCATCGCTAGCGACCGGCGCCCGGCGGGAATTCGACGGTGCCCAACAGGGCGCCGTTGCGCGGATCGACGACATAGGCGGCCGACGGGCCGCCCGGCGTCTCGACATGGACGACCAGGCGGTCGCCCGCCGCGGTCATCGACACCACGCGGGCGCCCGAGGGCAGCGCGATGCGTTCGCTGAAGGTGCCCGATGCTGGCGGCCGTCCGGCGTTGGGCGTAGACATGCGGCGGGCGATTTCGGCCGCGACGACGACGAAACCCGCCACGATCAGCAGGCCCATTACGATGACCAGCACCTTCAGCCAGAGCGGTGCGGAGGCCTGAGCAGGGGACGCCAAGAAGACTCCATGAGCGACGCCGGCCGCCACTTCGTGACCTTCGACCAAAGCGCCTCCGGCGAGCGGCTCGACCGTGCCCTTGCGGCGGCCTTGCCGTCCCTCACGCGCAGCCGCGTAAAGGCGCTGATCGAAAGCCGCCGCGTGGCGCTGGCGGACGGCCGGACGATAGAAGAGCCGTCCCGCAAGGTCAAAACGGGCGAGCGCTTCGTCGTCGACATTCCCGAGCCCGAGCCGGCCGAACCGCTGGCGCAGGCGCGGGATCTCGACATCCTCCATGAAGATTCCGATCTGCTGGTGCTCGACAAGCCGGCGGGGCTGGTCGTCCATCCTGCGCCGGGCAATCCCGACCACACGCTGGTCAATGCGCTGCTGGCGCATTGCGGTAAAAGCCTGTCGGGCATCGGTGGCGTGCGCCGGCCGGGCATCGTCCACCGCCTCGACAAGGACACGTCGGGCGTGATGGTGGTGGCCAAGAACGACTTCACCCATCAGGCGCTCTCCAAGCTGTTCGCTGCCCATGACCTCACCCGCATCTACCAGGCGCTGGTGTGGGGCGGCCCCAAGCTGCCCAAGGGCACCATCGACGCCGCCATCGGCCGCCACCCCGTCGACCGCAAGCGCATGGCGGTGCGCAAGACCAGCGGCCGCCAGGCGGTCACCCAGTACTGGGTCGAGCGCCGCTTCGGACCGCCCTTGGCGCCGGTTGCCAGCCTGGTGGCGGCCAAGCTCGAGACCGGCCGCACGCATCAGGTCCGCGTCCATCTCGCCCATCTCGGCTGCCCGGTGGTCGGCGATCCGGTCTATGGGCGGAAATCCCGCAGCAACGCCGCTGCCCCCGAATCGTTGAAAACCTTCGGGCGCCAGGCCCTGCACGCCGCGGTGCTCGAGTTCCGGCACCCACGGACGAAACGGGAAATGCACTTCGCCACAGAATTGCCGCAAGATTTCAAGAGGTTGGTGTCTGAGCTGAACGATGTTAAGTAATCTCCCTAATACCTGAGGGGATTAGTAGGATTTTCTTGACCAGTCGCTTGTCCGACTTCTAGAGTCGGGTTTAGCAGTCAATGAGCGAGAGTGCTAAACGCTCGTTCATGTCACCTACCGCGTATGAAAGGGGGAGCCCTATGAGCGCTACCGCCAACCTTCCCGCGCTGCCGTCGTCCCTCACCCCCGAGGGCAACCTCAGCCGCTATCTCCAGGAAATCCGGAAATTTCCCCTGCTCGAGCCGCAGCAGGAATTCATGCTGGCCAAGCGCTGGCGCGAGCACGGCGATTCCAAAGCCGCCCACCAGCTGGTGACCAGCCATCTGCGGCTCGTCGCCAAGATCGCCATGGGCTATCGCGGTTACGGCCTGCCGGTCGCCGAGCTGATCTCCGAGGGCAATGTCGGCATGATGCAGGCGGTCAAGCGGTTCGATCCGGACCGCGGCTTCCGTCTGGCCACCTACGCCATGTGGTGGATCCGCGCCTCGATCCAGGAATACATCCTTCACAGCTGGTCGCTGGTGAAGATGGGCACGACGGCGGCGCAGAAGAAGCTGTTCTTCAACCTGCGCAAGCTCAAGGGCCAGATGCAGGCGATCGAGGAGGGCGACCTGTCGCCCGAACAGGTCAAGAAGATCGCTACCCGCCTCGGCGTGCCCGAGGAGGAGGTGGTGAACATGAACCGCCGTCTCGCCGCCCCGGACTCCTCGCTCAATGCCCCGGTCAAGGCCGAGGGCGACATGGAATGGCAGGACTGGCTGGTCGATGAATCGCCCAACCAGGAGGCCAAGCTCGGCGAGAGCCAGGAGATGGGCCAGCGCAAGCAGATGCTGGCGGGTGCCCTGAAGCAGCTGACCGACCGCGAGCGCCATATCATCGTCGAGCGTCGCCTGATCGACGAGCCCAAGACGCTCGAGGACCTGTCGTCCAAGTACGGCATCAGCCGCGAGCGTGTCCGCCAGATCGAGGTGCGCGCCTTCGACAAGCTGCAGAAGGCGATGAAGAACATGGTGGTCGAGGCGGCCACCGAATCGTCCAAGAAGGTCGAGGCTCATGGCAAGGCCGAGGCTCACGCGCGATAACCGATCCGCTTGAAGAAGCGGTCGATTTTCAGAGCCGCCGGATCGGGCGTCTCGTAGTGAACGAAGTGGCCGGCATCCTCGGCGATGCCGGCCTCGACGTTTTCGAAATACTCGCCCACCACATCGATCCATTCGCTCAGCAGCACCGGATCGTGCCGCCCCCACAGCACGCGCGCGGGCTGGACGATCTTGGGCGGCTTGGGCGCGGTGCCGGCCATGACGGCCAACCGGCCGGCATTCTGCGAGATGTACCAGTTGAAGCCGCCCTGGAGATTGCCGGGACGCATGAAGTTGTCGACCCAGCGCTCGAGCACGGCGTCGAACGCATCCTTGCGATACGACCAGTGTTTTAGCTGATAGCCGATATAGGCGCGGCACGACGCGCGCGAGGCGCCGACGAGGGCCGGCGCGAACGGCATCTGGTGGAAGGTCTGATACCAGATCTCGTTGATGTGCTTGGGCTCGCGCCAGCGCGCCCCCACGCCGTGCGTGCCGCAATTGAAGAAGAAAAGACCCGCGACCTTTTCAGGATGGTTGAGCGCCAGGCGCTGCATGGCATAGGCGCCGACATCGTGGCCGACGAAGCCCGCGCGGGCGATGCCAAGCCCCTCCATCAGCGCC
>JABCYT010000456.1 GCA_013290035.1 Alphaproteobacteria bacterium | reverse complement strand
AGAAGCGCTCGCCGCCGGCTCGCGGCCCAACGAACTGACGGACGGTCCAGCCGTCGCTTTGGCATCAAACGCCCAGGCGGCCGTCGTCGGTGTCGCGCTCGGAGAGGCATCCTCCTCCGCCTTTGGTTTCGCCCGCGAGGCGAAGCTCAAGGGCTTCGAAGGGGATGCCTGTCCGGAATGCGGCAACTTCACCATGGTCCGCAACGGGACGTGCCTCAAATGCACGACCTGCGGCGGCACCACCGGTTGCAGTTGAGCATGCGTGGCGAAGCGTACCCGCGTACCCCGGGGCCCTCACGGTTGGGAGCCTCATAGCTAACCATAGGAGACAGTTATGGCTGCTAAGAAAAAGGCTGCGAAGAAGAAGGCTGCTAAGAAGAAGAAGCAGTAAAAAGGAAAGGGCGTAGGCCAAAGCTAAACTTTGGCCCCTCTAACCGAACGCCTTTCGGCTTCCGAGTGGGTGCCCTCATGGCCCCACCGGAAGCCACCTTCAGAACATAAGGCGTAAAGCCAGAGAGATACGACGCCCCCGCCTTTCGGGGGCGGAAAGGCGTAAGTGATTACGGGTCCGGCGACTTTGGTCTGCCGGACTTTTTTTGTTTCTCGCACGGGCGCTTCGCCGGCCGACGAGCCCGCGCATCGCCGCAAACCTGCCGCGTAGAATCCGCCGCCCGATTCCAGGCGCAATTCCTGGCACGATTCGAGCTATGCTTGGCCCATGCCGGATGACTCTCCGACCATCGGCCTGCGGGTCGTCGAATCGCTTGCCGCAGTCGAAGCCGAGCAATGGGACGCCTGCGCGCTGGCGCCGGGCTCGGCCGGCAACCCGTTCCTCAGCCACCGCTTCCTGAAGGCGCTGGAGGATTCCAAGTCGGTCGGCCGGCGCACCGGCTGGCAACCGCAGTACCTCCTGGCCGAAACCGACGACGGCACCCTGCAGGGCGCCGTCCCGCTTTACTTGAAGGGCCACAGCCAGGGCGAATATGTCTTCGACCATGGCTGGGCGCAGGCCTTCGAGCGCGCCGGCGGCCGCTACTATCCCAAGCTCCAGGCCGCGGTGCCCTTCACCCCGGTACCCGGGCCGCGCCTGTTCGCGCGCCCCGGACCGTTCGAAGACGGCGTGCGCGACGCCATGATCGACATGCTGGCCAAGATCGCCGGCGACAACCGCATCAGCTCGGTCCATGCCACCTTCTGCACCGAGGCCGACTGGAAGCGCTTCGGCGAGCACGGCTGGCTGCTGCGGCTCGGGCAACAGTATCACTGGCACAATAACGGCTACACGTGCTTCGACGATTTCCTGGCAGCCCTTGCCTCGCGCAAGCGCAAGGGGATCCGCAAGGAACGCGAGGCGGTGCGCCGCGAGGGGTTGACCGTGCGGGCGCTGACAGGCGCGGAGATCAAGCCCCACCACTGGGACGCCTTCTTCGCCTTCTACATGGATACCGGCGGCCGCAAATGGGGTTCGCCCTACCTCACCCGTGCCTTCTTCGACATCCTGGGCAGCACCATGGCCGACAAGGTGGTGCTGGTGATGGCCGAGGCCGACGGACGGCCGGTCGGTGGCGCGCTCAACCTCATGGGCGACGACACGCTCTATGGCCGCTACTGGGGTTGCCTGGAGAGCCACGCCTTCCTGCATTTCGAGGCCTGCTACTACCAGGCCATCGACTATGCGATCACGCACGGCCTTCAGCGGGTCGAGGCCGGTGCGCAGGGCGATCACAAGATCCAGCGCGGCTACGTACCGGTGCCCACTTTCTCGGCGCACTGGGTCGTCGATTCCGGTTTCCGCCGTGCCATCGAAGATTATCTGAAGCGCGAGCGGCCGGCGGTCGAGCAGGAGATCGAAGGCCTGAAACAGTATTCACCTTTCCGTAAGGAAAACGAGTAGTCGACGACGTATCGTCGACCTCGCGCGGCACACGATGTGTGCGCACATCGTGTGTGATGAATTCTTCTGGTCACACCGTTGACTCGGTTCAAGCAGATGGGTTCGCCGGCGCTCCAAACGGAAGGAGCCAAACTTGAAAACTCGAATTGCATCGTTGGTCGCGGGCCTTTCCCTTGCAATGGCCCTCCCCCTCTTCGCGCAATCGGCTGACGCCAAGTACTGCGCCGACCTCAAAGATAAACTCGAGCAATACGTCTCCGATGGAAACGAGAAAGGGTCGGTGGCGACCTCTCTTGATGTCGAGATCGCAAAAGGCAAGTGCCGTTCGGATCCGGCATCGGCCATCCCGGTGTTCGAGAAGGCGCTTAAGAACCATCGGATCGATTTGCCGCCACGCGGTTGAGGCGGGGCGTGCCTTCGCCGGCGGTCAGCCCTTAACGCCGGTCATCAGCACGCCGAGAAAGAAGACCCCGAAGAAGACCAGCGGCTCGGTCGCACCCCTGATAGGCGCCTCCCAACCGATATTGTCGATGATGAAGGTGGCGACCCAGAAGACCGCGGTGGCAAGCACCGCGGCCCGAAGCGCAAGCCACAGCGGCCGGAATGCCTTCACTCAGCCAGCACGGGTTCTTGACTGGCCGGTGGCAGTGCGTCGCGTTCGGGCGGCAGGAAGGTGAAGACCAGCTTTTCGGCCGGCCCTTCGCCCTCGACGTCGACCCGCACCGTGCCGCCGCCGTTCGCCAGCTTGCCGAACAGCACTTCCTCGGCGAGCGGCTTCTTGAGGTGCTCCTGGATGACGCGGGCCAGCGGACGGGCGCCGAACATCCGGTCATACCCCTTCTCGGCCAGCCAGCGGCGTGCGCCGTCGCTGAGCTCGATGAACACCTTGCGGTCGGCCAGCTGCACCTCGAGCTCGGCCACGAACTTGTCCACAACCTTGTTCATGCTGTCCGGGCCGAGATTGGCGAACTTGATGACGGCGTCGAGACGGTTGCGGAACTCCGGCGCGAACAGCCGGTTGATCGCGTCGTCGTCCTCGTCGTGCCGCGTCTCGCGGCCGAAGCCCAGCGCCGGCTTGGCGATGTCGGCGGCGCCGGCGTTGGTCGTCATGCACAGGATGACGTTGCGGAAATCCACCGAGCGGCCGTTGTGGTCGGTGAGCTTGCCGTAGTCCATCACCTGCAGCAGCACATTGAACACGTCGGGATGAGCCTTCTCGATCTCGTCGAGCAGGATCACGCAATGCGGGTGCTGGTTGACCTGATCGGTCAGCAGGCCGCCCTGGTCGAAGCCGACATAGCCCGGCGGCGCGCCGATCAGGCGCGAGACGCTGTGGCGTTCCATGTACTCCGACATGTCGAAGCGGATCAGCTCGAGCCCGAGCAGGCGCGCGAGCTGGCGCGTCACCTCGGTCTTGCCGACGCCGGTCGGGCCGGCCAGCAGGTAGGAGCCGATCGGCTTCTCGGGCGAGCGCAGGCCGGCGCGGGCGAGCTTGATGGCGGCGGCGAGCTGGCCGATCGCCCTGTCCTGGCCGAACACCACCGTCTTGAGGTCGCGCTCGATGTTGCGCAGCATCTCGGTGTCGTCCTTGGACACGCTCTTGGGCGGGATGCGGGCGATCTTGGCGACGATCTCCTCGATGTCGGTCACCTCGATGGTCGACTTGCGCATGTCGGGGGTACGCAGCATCTGGGCGGCGCCGACCTCGTCGATCACGTCGATCGACTTGTCGGGCAGCTTGCGGTCGTGGATGTAGCGCGCCGACAGCTCGACCGCGGCCCTGATGGCGTCGTCGGTGTAGCTGACATGGTGGTGCTTCTCGTAGACCGGCTTCAGGCCCTTCATGATCTCGACGGCATCGGCGATCGAAGGCTCCGGCACGTCGATCTTCTGGAAGCGACGGACCAGTGCGCGGTCCTTCTCGAAGTAGTTGCGGTATTCCTTGTAGGTGGTCGAGCCGATGCAGCGCAGCTCGCCCGATTGCAGCGACGGCTTCAGCAGGTTCGACGCGTCCATCGAGCCGCCCGACGTAGCGCCGGCGCCGATGATGGTGTGAATCTCGTCGATGAACAGCACCGAGTTGGGCTTCTTCTTGAGCTCGGAGAGCACCGCCTTCAGCCGCTCCTCGAAGTCGCCGCGATAGCGCGTGCCGGCCAGCAGCGCACCCATGTCGAGCGCGTAAATCACCGATTCCTTCAGCACATCGGGCACGTCGCCCTCGACGATCTTGCGGGCGAGGCCCTCGGCGATCGCCGTCTTGCCGACGCCGGGCTCGCCGACATAGAGCGGATTGTTCTTGGTGC
>JABCYT010000455.1 GCA_013290035.1 Alphaproteobacteria bacterium | reverse complement strand
CATTCATGGAGACTCTTGCCCCGTCCGCACTCGCCAGCGCCCCCGAACGGGCGCGCGCCGTGCAGGCGCTGCTGGATGCGCACGGGCCCGAGATGGACCGGCGGCGGGAGCTCACGCCCGAGGTGGTGGATGCGCTCGCCGGACAGGATCTGCTGCGCATGCTGCTGCCCAAAAGCATGGGCGGCCAGGAAACGCCGCTGGTCGAATATTGCAAGGCCTGCGAGGCGATTGCCTGGGCCGATGCCAGCACGGCCTGGTTCGTCAACCAGTCCAACGTCTCGGCCGCGTCGTCCGCCGCCGCCATGCCGCACGAGGCGGCCGCCGCCATGTTCGCCGGCCCGCGCGCCGGCCTCGCCTGGGGGGCCCGGCACAACAACAGCAGCGCTGTCCGGGTGGAGGGCGGCTACCGCCTGACCGGCACCTGGAGCTTCGCCAGCGGCGGCCGTCACACCAAATGGCTGGGCGCCCACAGCGCCGTGCAGAATCCCGACGGCACGCCGCACATGCGCTACGGCCGGCCGGACGACCGCAGCTTCCTGTTCCTGCGCGAGCAGGCGACGATCATCGACGACTGGCAGGTGCTCGGCCTGCGCGGCACCGGCAGCGACAGCTATTCGGTGAAGGACCTGTTCGTGCCCGACGCCCATGCGCCAGCGCGCGACGTGCCGGACGAGCGGCGCGAGAAGGGGCCGATCTATCCGATCGGCTCGACCTTGCTCTATGCCAGCGGCTTCTGCGGCGTGACCCTGGGGCTCGGGCGGCGGATGCTGGAGACCTTTACCGAGCTGGCGCGCGGCAAGCACAGCCGGGCGGCGCCCACGGTCATGGCCCGGAACAATTCAGTGCAACGGGAAGTCGGCCTCCTGGAGGCCAGGCTCTCGGCCGCGCGCGCGTTCCTGCATGAGGCGGCGGGCCAGGTCTATGACGCGTCGGCGGCCGGCACCCTGGACGTCGATCTGCGCATGCGCCTGCGGCTCGCCACCACCTTCGGCATGAACGAGGCGACCGACGTCTCGATCGCCTGCTACCGTGCCGCCGGCACGATAGCGATCTCCGAGAAGGCGCCCTTCGAGCGCCGCTTCCGCGACGCGATGAGCGCCAGCCAGCACCTGCAGGGGATGTTGCCCCATGTCGAAATGGTCGGGCGGCACATCATCGGGACGGAGAATGTGGTGCAGTTCGTCTGAACTATCGACCCGTCAGAACAATAGTCACCCGGGAGGAAGCTTATGTTGACCATCGACGTCCAGGTTCATGCCTATGAACGCGACCGTCCGGGCCGGCCGTGGGCTGCGGTTCTGCATGGTCCGGCGGAGGTCACGGGCGACGACATGGTCAAGGCCATGGACGCCGTCGGCGTCGACGCCGCACTGCTGGTCTCGCCCTATACGATGTACCGCTATGACGCGAGCTATGCCCTCGACGTCCGCGCCGCCCACCCCGACCGCTTCGCGGTGATCAAGCCGGTCGACCCGAACGATCCCAAGGTGGCCGATACCATCGCCCAGTGGGCGGACACCGAGGGCGCCGTCGCCATCCGGATCATGATGACCCAGGGCGTCTCCACCGACGCCGCCGACCCCGGCATCGGCCGCGTGCTGGCGGCCGCCGCCCGGCATTCCTTTCCGGTCAACCTGCTGTGCTGGGGCCGGCTCGACCAGGTCGGCCAGATGGCGGCGCGCCATCGCGGGACGAGGCTGGTGATCGACCATCTCGGCCTGCAGCAGCCCTTCGAGCCGCCGGCACCGCCGCAGCCCTGGGCCGAGCTGCCGAAGCTGCTGGCGCTCGCGGCCCACGACAACATCGTGGTCAAGATCTCGGGCGCCTGCACGCTCAGCCACCAGCCATTTCCCTACAAGGACATCTGGGATCCGCTCGGGCGGATCTTCGATTCCTTCAGCTTCGATCGCTGCATGTGGGGCACCGACTGGACGCGCGCCGTTGGCCTGCTGACCTACAAGCAGGGGGTCGAGGCATTCCGGGTCACCGATCGCCTGTCCGACAGCGATCGCGCCGCCCTCATGGGGCAGACGCTGCAAAAAGTTTATGATTGGGCGCCTGCAAAGGCCGGCTCTGCTTCACGTTGAGCCTGTGGAGAAGGCCATTTAACGCTGCCGCGGGGGCGATTCCGCGCAAACTTGGCGCGATTTTTTCGGGTAATTATTGCTGCAACTTGTGATAAATTGGTGCTAAGTAGAGCTGTGGGACTGGGGAGTTGGGGTTGAAAAAACTAGGCATATTCATGCTACTGGCGACGGCGCTTGTCGGGTGCCAATCGCCGGACCCTGTGCAAAAGGCGTCGCCCGAGCAGCAGCGCCAGTACAACGCGGCGTTCCAGGCGATGCTGAACGATCCCGGCAACCTGGACGTGGTGATGGCCTACGCCCAGGTGGCGACCAAGACCGGTGACTACGAGGGTGCGGTCGGGGCCTACGAAAGCTTGCTGCTGGTCGACTCAAACCTGCCGCGGGTGAAGCTGGAACTCGGGATCCTCTACTATCGTCTAAAATCCTACGATACGTCGCGTATCTATCTCGAAGGCGCGCTCGCGTCGCCCTCTCTCCCGGCTGAGGTACGCAAGCCGGCTGAACTGCTGTTGGCGAAGATGCCAAAGCAGTCTAAGTCCCGGGCCACCTGACTTGGTAATGCCGACAAAGGAAACAATTATGTTCCAGTCCAAGGCCGTCGTTCCGCTGCTGTTGCGCATCCTCCTTGTCGGCGCGGCCGTGCTGGGTCTGTTCAGCACCGCGCACGCCCAAGGGCGCATTGGCGTCACCCAGTCGACGCAGAACAATCCAATGGGCAAGCCCCCCGGCGGCCTCGACCGCGTGCTGCGCGTCGGCACCGACGTTCAGGCCAACGAAATCATCTCCACGACAGCCAACGATCGAGCGCACCTGGTGTTTCTCGATGGCACCACGTTGACGATCGGACCCGATTCCCAAATGACGATCGACAAGTTCGTCTACGATCCGACGACCCAGAAGGGCGAGCTGGCGGTCAACGCCACCAAGGGCGTGTTCCGCCTCATCGGCGGCAGGATCAGCAAGACATCGACGATCGCCGTCACCACGCCGGCGGCAACGATGGGTATTCGCGGCGGCATTGCGGTCTTTGGCGTCCAGGCGTCGGCAACGACCTCGATCCTCGTCTTTGGCAACAGCCTGACAGTGACCGCGGGCGGCGTGACCCAGACGATAACGGTGCCCGGCTTGTCGGTGACCACCCCCACCGGCGGCACGCCGGGCGCGCCGACCATCGCCGTGCAGGGCAGCCTCGCCGCGGCGCTGACTGCCCTCGTGGGCAACTCGACGGCGAGCGCAGCGACAGTCGCCGCGATCCAGACGCTCGTCGCGAGCAATCTCGGCAACGCCGTCACGCTGCAGGCGCTCATACAAGCGATCGTCGTTGCGAATACGGCGACACCCATCACCTCGACCACTACAACCAGCACGTTGAGCGTAACGGTAATCCCCGAAAATCCGAATCAGACCCAGGCCAGTCCCAGCTGAACGCTCTGTCGCCGGGCCTAGCGGGCCGTTCGCATCGTCAACAGGATCGCGCCGGAGGGGTGCATCTCACCCGTCCAGTTCGGCAAGATGAGCGTCGTCGCATCGAGCTGGGAAATGATGGCCGGACCGGCGAAGCGATCGCCGGCGCCGAAGGCGGCCCGGTTGAAGAGCGGCACCTGGGCCGTTCCCGAGGCGAAGTGCACGGGAAGACGACCCTCTTCCGCCGCGCCTGAGCCGGTGGCCAGGACCGGGCGGGGAGGTGGGGGCATGCGGCCGGTCGCTTCCGTGCGCAGGGTCACGAGTTCGACCGGCGCGTCCAGCACGAAGCCGTAGAGGCTCTCATGGGCCGCTGCAAAGGCGGCTTCGACCTGGCCCGCATCGTCGATCCAGCCGACCGCGACTTCGCCGCCCTGGCCATGATAGCGCAGCAGGGCGACGCGGCTCTGCTGGCGGTCGCCGGCAGCGACCTGCTCGGCGGTGAGCCAGTCGTCGGCCTGGCGTTCGAGTTCGGCATAGATCGCGCGCGCGGCTGAAAGGTCGATCGGTCCGGCCTTGGGCAGGGTGCGGCTGAAATCGGCTTTCAGATCGGCCGCCAGGAGCCCGTCGGCACACAGCACGCCCGGCGCCGGCGGTATCAGCACCCGCGTGATCCCCAGAAGCTCGGCCAGCGCGCAGCCATGCAGGGGG
>JABCYT010000454.1 GCA_013290035.1 Alphaproteobacteria bacterium | reverse complement strand
TCGGCGACCTCGTCAGGAGTTTCGAGCGTTGGCGCGCCATGCTCGACGGCATCAACCACATCGAGGTGGTCGAGACCATTTTGGACGAATCGGGCTACACCGACATGCTGCGCGCCGATCGCTCGCCCGAGGCGCCGGGAAGGCTCGAGAACCTGAAGGAGCTGACCAACGCGTTGCAGGAATTCGACACCCTGCCCGCCTTCCTCGAGCATGTCGCGCTCCTGACCGACAATGCCGCGCGCTCGGACGGCGACATGGTGAGCGTCATGACCCTGCATGCCGCCAAGGGCCTGGAATTCGACACCGTGTTCCTGCCGGGCTGGGAGGAAGGTCTTTTCCCCAACCAGCGCGCGCTCGACGACAAGGGCGTGGCCGGGCTCGAGGAGGAACGGCGGCTGGCCTATGTCGGGCTGACGCGGGCGCGCAAGCGCGCCTACGTCTCCTTCGCCGCCAACCGGCGCGTGTTCAACCAGTGGCAGGCGGCGATCCCGTCGCGCTTCCTGCGCGAACTGCCAACCGACCAGCTCGCCGAGAGCAGCGATGCCGGCCTTTACGCCACCTATTCCGCCGGCCATCACGGCGGCCTGCGCGAGCAGGCCAGCGGCTTCGACTACGAGAGCCTGGGCGTCACAGGCCGCTCGGGATTTGGTGGCCGCGGCCGCACGCGCTGGCGCGACGAGACATTCGACGATCGCCGTGCCGTCGAGGGCGACAAGGTCGATCTCAGCGTCGGCCAGCGGGTTTTCCACCAGAAGTTCGGCTACGGCCGCATCCTGGCGGTCGACGGCAACAAGCTCGACATCGAGTTCGAGAAAGCCGGCCCGAAGAAGGTCTTGGACAGCTTCATCGAGGCGGCGTGAGCAGCTGGAAGGCGTCGTTTGTCGTGCCGGCGATCGAGCGTCTCCCTTGGGAAAAGGCGCTGGAGCATCTGAACGAGGACGGATTTGTCGTAACCAGCCGCGAGATCTCGCGCGACGGGCCGTGGTGCATCGAGATCTTCGGCGAAGGTGCAAGAGACAAGGTCGAGGCAGCACTTGGCGATGCACCCGGCTGGCGCTGGGAGGAGCTGCCGGACACCGACTGGGTGGCGGAGAACCAGCGCTCGTTCCGGCCCTTCGAAATCGGACCGTTCTGGGTCCATCCCTCGCATGTCGCCGACGGCATGCCGGCCGGCCTGTTGCCGCTCAGGATCGATGCCGGCCTCGCCTTCGGCACCGGCACGCACGCCACGACGCGCGGCTGCCTGAAACTGCTGGCGACGCTCGATCCGCGCGAGACCGCCAATGCCGTCGATGTCGGCAGCGGCAGTGGCATCATCGCCATCGCCATGGCCAAGCTGTGGCAGCGCCCGGCGCTGGGCGGCGATAACGACGCCGAGACGGTCGCCGTCGCGCGGGAGAATGCCGGATTGAACGGCGTCGGCGATCTCTGCCGCTTTGTGCACGCCGCGGGCTTGCGCGCGCGCGAACTCGAAGCGCGCGCGCCTTTCGACCTCGTCGTGGCAAACATCCTGGCCGGGCCCCTTACCGACTTGTCGGACTCGTTCGCGATGGCGGTGCGGCCGCGCGGCCGCGTGCTGTTGAGCGGTCTTCTCGTCGAGCAGGCGGCGCACATTCTCGCTGTTTATACCCAGCGCGGTTTCGCCTTCGAGCGCCGCATCGACCTCGAGACCGGCGGCGCCTGGTGGCGCACTCTGTTACTACGCCGCCAATAGCCCAACGAAAAAGGGCCGGCTTTCGCCGGCCCTCTACGCTTACGCTTACGCTACGCTAAAGACGAATTACGCCGCACGGCGCATATTCTGATTGGCCGCGGTGAGTGCAGCGCGCGCGCCTTCGATCTCGGGAGACACGCCGTGCGCGACCTCGCGGATCGCAAACGTAATGTCACCCCGGCACAGGCCAATATCGGCCAGTTCGCGGTCGCTCATGCGCAACAGCTGGGCCTCGGCGGCGCGCAGCTTGAAGTCCGCCTTGATGCCGGCGACCAGACGGTGCCACTGGCGACCCAGCCACAGGGCCGCATCGCCCAGGGCGTTGGCCATCAACTCGACGCGCGCATAACGGGCGCTCTGCTCAAGCCCCCGACGGCCCTGATGGGACAGGTCGAGCTTGGTGAGATCGTTTCCCCCCGCCGGCGCAGTTTCGCTGGTCAGATCTTTAAAGGTCCGAATCGGCTGGGTCATCATGGTCTACTCCTTACTTTGTGCAGCGCGATAGATAATGCTGCAGTGCACGGAGATAATATAGAGCCTTGAGTTACAACAATAAGTGAGCTGCTCGATATTCTGATATGCATTAACCGCATGGGGCCTAATAAACCGGCATTTCGCATCTGCGAAAGAACAAATATTGCTCAGTTTGCCTCTCCAAGACGCCGCGCGTAGGGTCCGCGCAACCATGACTTCCGCTCCCGACGACGTTCTCGAACTCCTTCGCCGGCGCGGCCGCCATCCGGACCCGTCCGCCCTTGATTCCCTGATGCGCGGCGTCGCCGCCGCCCCCGAGGGCCTGGCCGGCCCCGAATGGGTCGAACTGATCGATCCCCAGGCCGATGTCGAGCTGACCAAGGCCTTGACGGCGTGGCGGGCCGAGCTCGCCACGGCCGACGACGGGCTCGATGCCGCGCCCGCCCCGGCATCGCGCCTGGCGGCGCTGCGCGCCGAGCTGAAACGTCGCGACCTCTCCGGCTTCGTCGTGCCGCGCGCCGACGAGCATCAGGGCGAATACGTGCCGCGCCGCTCGCAGCGGCTGGCTTGGCTCACCGGCTTCAGCGGGTCGGCCGGCCTCGCCATCGTGCTGGCCGATCGCGCGGCGATCTTCATCGACGGCCGCTACACGCTCGCCGTGCGCGGCCAGGTCGCCACCGATGCCTTCGTGCCGCACCAGATCCCGGAACAATCGCCGGAGGCGTGGATCGCCGAAAACCTGCCCAAGGGCGGCACGCTCGGTTTCGATCCATGGCTGCAGACAGTCGACGGCCACGAGCGCTTCGCGCGCGCCTGCCAGCGCGCCGGCGGCGAATTCGTGCCGGTCGATTCCAATCCCGTCGACACGGTGTGGCCCGACCGGCCGCCGGCGCCGCTGGCGCCGGTGCTGCCGCATTCCGACGAATTCGCCGGCGAAAGCAGCGCGGCCAAGCGCGCGCGCATCGCCGGCACCGTCAAGGCCAAGGGCGCCGACGTGGCGCTGATCACCGCGCCCGATTCGATCGCCTGGCTGCTCAACGTGCGTGGCGGCGACGTGCCGCGCACGCCGTTCGCGCTGGGCTTCGCGCTGCTCCATGACGACGGCCATGTCGACCTCTTCATGGACCGCCGCAAGGTGCCCGACCGCACCCTGGCGTGGCTCGGCAATGCCGTGACCCTGGCGCCGCCCGACGAGCTGGGCGCTGCCCTCGATATGCTGGGCAAGGTGGGCAAGCGCGTGTTGATCGAGAGCGCCACGGCACCGGTGTGGGCCGCGACCCGCCTGCAGGCGGCGGGCGTGGCGGTGGTCCGCGACGCCGATCCGGTAGCGTTGCCCAAGGCGTGCAAGAACGCCATCGAGCTGGAGGGTATTCGCCGCGCCCACCGTCGCGACGGCGCCGCTGTCAGCGGCTTTCTGGGCTGGCTCGGCCGCGAATCCAAAGGCGGGAAGCTGCGCGAGATCGAGGCCTCCGACCGGCTGCAGGCGCTGCGCCAGCAAACCGGCAAGCTCCGGGATCTGAGCTTCGACACCATTTCCGGCGCCGGTCCCAACGGCGCCATCGTGCACTACCACGCCTCCGAGGCGAGCGAGCGGACGCTCGAGCCGGGCAGCCTCTATCTGGTGGACTCAGGCGGCCAATATCGCGACGGCACGACCGACATCACCCGTACCGTGGCGATCGGCACGCCCAGCGCCGAGATGCGCGACCGCTTCACCCGCGTGCTCAAGGGCCACATTGCACTCGCCATGGCGCGCTTCCCGGCCGGCACCACGGGCTCCCAGCTCGATGCGCTGGCGCGCTATGCGCTATGGCAGGCGGGGCTGGACTACGACCACGGCACCGGCCATGGCGTCGGCGCCTATCTCTCGGTCCACGAGGGGCCGCACCGCATTTCCAAGATGCCCAACACGGTCGCCCTGCAGCCCGGCATGATCGTCAGCAACGAGCCGGGCTACTACAAGACCGACGCCTACGGCATCCGCATCGAAAACCTCGTCGCGGTGCGCGAGGCCAA
>JABCYT010000453.1 GCA_013290035.1 Alphaproteobacteria bacterium | reverse complement strand
TAGAAGCCGACGCCACCCATGTCGAGCGAGCGGGCAGCCTGCTGCAACCTGAATACCGGCACGCCGGGGAGGCGGATATCCATGGCGTTGCCGTTGATGTGCTGACTGTCGGAGGCGACGCCCCGGCTGACGCTGGCCAGCCACGCGTTGGTGGTAGGCGACCGGTAGGCCGAGAGCACTTCGACGGTCCCGCCGAAGCCCACGATCTGCGTGGTGTGCCACAGCACATCGAACAGCAGCGGGTCCATCTCGGTCTGGGCATTGTCCCGCGTGTCGCGCAGGAAGTGGTTCAGCTTGTCGAGCGCGTCGCGATGGTAGGCGCCTTCCGACCAATAAGTCACCGCCAGCGTTTCGCCGGAGTTGACGTTGACCAGGCTGAGGCTGCGCGGGCTCGTCGTATCGAGCACGGGCGGCGGCAGCGGCGGGGCGGGGGCGAACCCGCCGTAACGGGAGCCGCGCAGGCTTTGCGGCGTGGTGTGCTTCGCGGCGGCCGGGCGTTGCGCCGAACGGGCAACCGAGGCCTTCTGGACGGCCGCCTTGGCGGCCGGATGTTTCTTGGTGGTCTGTTCTGCGCTCGTACCGCGTAGAACTTCAGGTAGTTGCGATCCCGCAGGATGGGTGGTCTGGGCGGCGCCCACATCGGCAAATGCCAGCATGGCCACCAAGCTCAACACGAAACTGCGCATCCGGTCCCCTGGTTGTTGCTTTTATGCCACAGTTATTCATATCAGAGACCGATTCCTGACACAAAGCGAAATTCGGGATCGCGGGTCAAAGCGATACCGACCACCTCGCCCACCAGGCAGAGGGTCGGCCCGCCGAGGCCGGCGCGCGTGGCCTGGCGCTCGATGGTGGCCAAGGTGCCGACGACCCGTCGCTCGCGACTCGTGGTGCCGTTCTCGACCAGGGCGACCGGGGTCGCGGCCGGCAGGCCATGCGCGATCAACTGGCTGGCGATCAGCGGCAAAGTTTCAGCGCCCATGTAGATGACGACGGTCTGGCGCGGTCGCGCCAGCATCGGCCAGTCGAGCTCGACCTTTCCGTCCTTCCGATGGCCGGCGACGAAGACGCAGGCATGGGCGTGATCGCGATGGGTGAGCGGGATGCCGGCGCTGGCAGCGCAGCCCAGGGCGGCCGTCACGCCCGGCACGACTTCGACCGCGATGCCGGCCTGCATCAGCGCCTCGACTTCCTCGCCGCCGCGGCCGAACACGAAGGGATCGCCGCCCTTCAGCCGCACCACGCTCTTGCCGGCACGCGCCAGGCTCACCAGGCGCTGGTTGATCTCCGCCTGGGGCATGGCGTGGTGGCCGCTTTGCTTGCCGACATGGATGCGCTCGGCATCGCGGCGGGCCATGGCCAGGACCTCCGGCGCGACCAGCCGGTCGTAGACGACCACGTCGGCGCGCTGCAGCAGACGATGGGCCTTGATGGTCAGAAGGTCGGGATCGCCGGGACCGGCGCCGACCAGATGAACCATGCCGATCGTGGGCGCCTCATGGCGGGCGCTGTCGAGCAGGCGGATCAGCTCGCGGCGCGCGCCGATCTCGTCGCCGGCCAGCGCCATCTCGCCGATGCGGCCGGCGAAGACGCGATCCCAGAAGCGGCGGCGCGCGCGCGGCTGATCGAGGGTGCGGCGGACCTGCTCGCGGAAGATCTCGGCGAAGCGCGCCATCCGGCCGATCGCCGCCGGCAGGGCGCGCTCGATCTCGGCGCGCAGCCGGCGCGCCAGCGCGGGCGCGGCGCCGCCGGTCGAGATGGCGATGGTGATGGGCGACCGGTCGACGATCGCCGGCATGATGAAGCTCGAAAGTTTCGGCCGGTCGACGACGTTCACTGGTACGCCGCGCTGCTGGGCGGCATGCGACACACGCGCCTGCAGCGCCTCGTCGTCCGACGCCACAATCACCAGCGACATGCCGGCGAGATCGCCGTCGTCGAAGCAGCGCCCCGCCCACGAGATGAATCCGTCGGCGATCATTTGTGCGATCTCGCCGACCACGGCGCCGGCGATCAAGGTCACCTTGGCGCCGGCCGACAGCAGCAGCTCGGCCTTGCGCGCGGCCTGCTCGGTGCCGCCGACGACCAGCACGTGGCGATCCTGCAAGGTGAGAAAGAGCGGGAAGCTTTGCATCACGCGGCCTGCTGCGCGGCTTTGCCGGCCGCTTTGCCGGGCCGCGCGGCGCGCACCAGCGCGCGGATCTCGGGCCGGCACGAGCCGCAGTTGGTGCCGGCGCGCGTCATCGCACCGACTGCATCGAGGCTCGCCGCGCCATCGGCGATCGCCTGCTCGACCGCGGCGCACGACACGCCGAAGCACGCGCAGATCTCGCCACCCCGCCATCCTCCATTGGCAGCGGCATCGCCACCGTGCAGCAGCAGGTTTCTTTGCTCGACGCCGAGACGGCCGATGGCCATGAACGGCGCCAGACGGTCGCGCACCGCCTCATGGCGCGTCGCGCCGAGCGCCAGCACCGCCTCGAGCCGGCCATCGCTCAGCACCGCTGCGATGCCGTCTTCGCCCTCCAGCCAGGGGCCGGGATTGGTGGCCCGCACGGCAGCCGACAGCGTCTGTCGCGCTGTTTCGGGCGGCTGTTCGCCCGCCAGCAACCAGGCGTGATAGCCGGCGCCCCTGATCCGCGCCCAATACGAGACTTCAGGCAGCATGACCGGTCGCCGAGCGAGAATCGTGCCATGCCACAGGATCGGCAGGCGACGGACCTCGATCGGCGTGTGCTTGAGCTCGGGCTGACCGGAAATCGGGTCGACCGCGGGATTGACCACCGCGTTGATGCGGCCGGCGCGCGAGACCTGGGCCGTCCAATGCATGGCTGCGAAGGCCTCGCCCGGGCGTAACGCGTCCGTCACATGAACGCGCAAGGCAGCCCGGCCCCACGCGCTGGTCACCTGGGCGATGTCGCCATCCGCGAGGTCGCGCGCGTCTGCATCGATCCGGTGCAGTTCGATCGTCGGTTCCGGGCGATGACCGGCCAAACGCAGCGATTTTCCGGTGCGCGTCATGGTGTGCCACTGGTCGCGCACCCGTCCGGTGTTCAGCAGCAGCGGCCGTTCAGCCGTAGCGGCATGCATCGGCCGGCGCGGCACCACCGTGACGACGCGCGCTCGACGATCGGCATGAAAGAAGCCACCTTCGGCGAAAAAGCGTCCGCCGCTCACGCGCTCCCCGGTTCGCGCCGGCCAGACGAACGGCGCCAGCCTCTCGTAGTCGCGATCGTCGAGGCGGTCATACGCGCCGATGTCGAAATCGCGCGTGCCGTCGTTCTCGAAAGCCGACAGCGCCGCATGCTCGCGGAAGATGTCGGCGACGCTTCGCCAGGCGAAGGCCTCGCCGAAGCCGAGCCGCCGCGCCACCTCGGCGATGATCCACCAGTCCGGCCGCGCCTCGCCGGGCGGCGGCAGGAACGACCGCTGGCGCGCGATGCCGCGTTCGGAATTGGTGACCGTGCCGTCCTTCTCCGCCCAGGCGAGCGCTGGCAGCCGGATGCGGCAGGCGTCGACGGTGTCGCTGGCCCGCACCGCCTCGGAGACGATCGACAGGTCGCAGCCCTTGAGCGCCGCGCGCACCGCATCGGCATTGGGCAGGCTGGCGACCGGATTGGTCGCCATGGTCCACACCGCCTTGATCTCGCCGCGCTGCAGCGCCTCGAAAAGATCGACCGCCTTCAGGCCCGGACGGGTCGCCATGCGCGTGGCGCGCCAGAAGCGGCCGACCCGATCGATGTCGGCCGGCGTGAAGTCCATGTGCGCGGCGAGCGTGTTGGCAAGCGCGCCCACTTCGCGGCCGCCCATGGCGTTGGGCTGTCCGGTGATCGAGAACGGCCCCATGCCCGGCCGGCCGATGCGGCCGGTCAGGAGATGGCAGTTGATCAGGGCGTTCACCTTGTCGACGCCGGCGCTCGACTGGTTGACGCCCTGCGAATAGAGCGTGACGGTCCTGTCGGCCTTGGCGAACCATTCGAAGAAGGTCGCGAGGTCGCCGGCCGGCAGGCCGCACTCGGCGAGATCGCTGGCGCGCGCCGCGACCAGGGCGTCGTCAAGGCCGCTCGTATGGCGCTCGACGAAACGCGCGTCCCGCATGCCGCACCGGTCCAGCTCGGCCAGCAGGCCGTTGAACAGGGCGACGTCGCTGCCGGGCCTGAGCGCGAGGTGCAATTCGGCGATGTCACAGGTCTCGGTGCGGCGGGGA
>JABCYT010000452.1 GCA_013290035.1 Alphaproteobacteria bacterium | reverse complement strand
GCACCAGGATATTGAGCGGAGCGACCGACGAAGCTTCGTATCGCCCGCCGTTCAGCAGGATGGCGACCGGCCCGTCGAACGCGCCGACCAGGGCCTGCAACGGTTCCTCGAAGCGCGGCGCCGTGGCGGAGATCGGCTGGTCGATGCCCACGAAGGCGATGCTGTAGCCCTTGGCCGCTTCCTTTTCGACGGCGTCGTCCGCCTGGGCCGTCCGGGCCTGGACGAGCTGCTCGACGGCGGGGCTGGGGGCGGGCTTGGACGCCGGCGGCGCGGCCTTGTCCGACGGCGGGGCGACATCCTGCAAAGCGGCTTTGGCGGCTTCCATCAGCCGGCTGCGGCCGGGAGTCTTGTCGCCCTCTTCCCGCGGCGTCTCGAGCACGGTCGTCAGCACGCCCTGGCGCGCGGCGAACAGTCCCGCCAGGATTGCGGCGAGCCCGCCATTTGCGCTGCCATCGACATAGACGAGGGCCCGTTCCATCCGCGGCAGGCTCTCGGTCTCCTCGGCTTCCTCCTTTTCGAGACGCCGGATTTCCTCGTCGCGCAGCGGCACGCGTCCAATCATCCAGCGCAGGGTCGGCGGCATCGCCATGGTAGTGACCACGGCCATGGCGACGATCATCGTGTAGAGCTGGTTGCTGAGCGCACCCATCGACAGGCCGACGGTGGCGATGATGACCTCGGTCGAGCCGCGGGCATTGAGCCCGGTGGCGAGCGCCAGCGATTCCAGCCAGTTGAGGCCGCCCACCATGCCGCCGGCCAGCGCCCCCAGAAACTTGCCGATGCTGGCGATCAGGATGACCGCGAGGGTGAAGCCCAGCAGCGCCGGATCGAGCAGGGTGCGCAGATCCATGCCGAGCCCGGCGACCGCGAAGAACACCGGGCTGAAGAAGGCGATGATGAAGCCGCGCAGCTGGCTTTCGATATGCTCGCTCAGGATCGGCGACTGGCCGATCAGGATGCCGGCGACGAAGGCGCCGAGCGCGCTGTGCACGCCGATAAGCTCGGTGGTGAGCGCCATGGTCAGCATGATGAGCAGGATGGCACTGATCACCGGTACTTCGGTGGCGAGGTTGTCGTTGCACCACACGATGATGCGCGCCACCACGCGCCTGCCCACGGTGAGGCTGGCCGCCAGGAACAGTGCGGTGAGGCCGATGCTCATGCCGACATGCTCGAAATTCACCGCACCGTAGGCTGCGATGCCGGAGATGATGGCGATGATGATCCAGGCCAGGCTGTCATCGAGGATGGCGGTGGCCAGGATGAGCTGGCCAAGGTCGCGCCGGATGGCGCCGATCTCCATCAGCACCATGGCGACGATCTTGACCGACGAGATCGACAGCGCCGTACCGAGGAAGAGGGCCGTCACCAGCCGCGTCGCGCTCGAGGGGATCAGCTCTGCCGGCAGCGCATAGGCCAAGGCCACGCCGCAGACGAACGGCACGGCGATGCCGAACAGCGACGTCGAGATCACCGCCCGGCGTTTGCGATTCACCAGGGCGAGGTTGGTTTCCATGCCGGTCAGCAGCAGCAGGAGGAGAATGCCGATCTGCGAGACGGCATCGATCATGCTCTTGAGCGCCGGCGTCTCGGGGAAAACCATGTGCCGCAGCTCCGGCAGCAGGGCGCCGAAGATCGACGGTCCAAGCAGCACGCCCGCCAGGAGCTGGCCGAAAATAGCCGGCTGGCCGATGCGGACCATCCCCTCGCCGATCAGCCGGCCGAAGAACAGCAGCAGGATCAGCTCGGCCGCGAAGATCGCCGTCGTGTGGTCAACTGCCACGCCTGTCTCCGCCTGCGGTAACCGCTTTCTCATATAGGGGTTGGGGTGCGCTGCGTGCAACGGATGGACGGATGGCACGAGTCGTGCTGACCTTGCCCCCGCGGAGGAGAATTCGATGGACAAGGCAACGATCGAACTACTGGCGCGGCGGGCGGGCCTCGCCAAGGCGCTGGCGGAGTTTCCCGACGATGTGACGGCCGCAGCGACGCAGGCAGCCAACGTGGCGGAGAGGATCAAGCAGCCGACCGACCCGGCGGCTGAGCCCTGGCCGCCGATGCGCGCGGGAGTGGGCCTATGAGAGACGGCCCGCTGACCGAACTGCACTGGCTTGGTGTTGCCGAGGCCGCCAAGGCGATCGCTGAAAAGGACCTCTCGCCGGTCGAGCTCATGAAAGCTTTGCTCGACCGCGTTGCCGCGCTCGATCCGAAGCTCAACGCCTTCATCCGCCTCGATGGCGAGGCCGCCTTGCAGGCCGCCAAGGCCGCCGAAGCCGAAGCAACCGCGGGCCGGCTGCGCGGGCCCCTGCACGGCGTGCCGGTCGGCATCAAGGACATCATCGATGTCGCCGGCCTGCCCACGACCGGCCATTCCAAGATCCTCCAGGACAACCTCGCGACCACCGATGCCGTGTGCGTCGAAAAGCTGCGCGGCGCCGGCGCCATCGTGATGGGCAAGCTGTCGACTCATGAGTTCGCCATCGGCGGGCCGAGCTTCGACCTGCCATGGCCGCCGGCGCGCAATCCATGGAACACCGGCCATCATCCCGGCGGCTCGTCGTCGGGCTCGGGTTCGGGCGTGTCGGCCGGTCTGTTCCCGATGGCGTTGGGCAGCGACACCGGCGGCAGCGTGCGCAATCCGGCGAGCTGCTGCGGCATCGTCGGCCTGAAGCCGACCTATGGCCTGGTCTCGCGGCGCGGCGTCTTTCCGCTTTCCTTCACCCTCGACCATATCGGGCCGATGACCCGCACCGTCGCCGACAACGCGCTGATGCTGGAGGTGATCGCCGGCCACGACCCGCATGATCCCGGCAGCGCGGCCGTGCCGAACGGCCACTATGCGGCGGGCGTCGAGCGCTCCGTGCGCGACCTGCGCGTGGGCTTCATCCGCCATTTCCACGAAATCGACGTGCCGGCCGAGCCCGAGGTCACGGCGGCTCTCGAGCATGTCGCCCGCACCTTGCAGTTGGAAGGGGCCGAGGTCCGCGATGTCCACCTGCCGACCTTGGGCGAATTCGGCGCGGTCAATCGCGTGATCCTGCAAAGCGAGGCCTGGGCGATCCATGGTCCCTGGCTGCGCGAGCGGCCCGGCGACTACGGCCAGCTCGCGCGCCGCCGCCTGATGGCGGGCGCCTTCTTCAGCGCGGGCGACTACGTGCAGGCGCAGCGCCGCCGGCTGAACATGATCGCCGAGGTCGAGGCGGCGCTGCGCGACGTCGATGTGTTGCTGTGTGCCAGCTCGATGGACCCGGCCTGCCGCATCGACCGCCCGGCCGACATCGAACGCACCTATCCGCGCCAGGCGCGCACGCCCTTCAACGTCACCGGCCATCCCGCGCTGGCCATGATGGCCGGGTTGTCCCAGGACGGCCTGCCGTTGTCGGTGCAGTTCGTCGGCCGCTATTTCGACGAGGCGACTCTGTTCCAGGTGGCGCGCGGCTGGGAGCAGGCGTCCGGCGTCGACAGGAAGCATCCGCCGATCGTGTAAGGCCTGTCATCCAGGGCGACCCGTCGCTTGTCATTCAAGCGACATGTCGGGCGTGTAGTTCGGGGCCCGTGCCCGCGACCTGCATTGCTTGACACTGTCTTTGGAAAGGCCGTTAGATTTGCCCAATAATACTGGGAATAACCGAGGTTTGCTTCGGGAGGAAGAATGTCTCGCCTAGATCGTCGGCAGTTTCTCGCCGTCGGCAGCGTCGCGGCCGGCGGGCTTCTGCTCCCGCGCTTCGCGGTCGGCCAGGCCGACAACAGGCCGGTGATATCCATCGCCGTGCAGCAAATCGCGACCAGCGCCAACCTTGAGACCGTGCGCGAGCGGTCCAATGTCGGCGAGCGCGTGCAGACGCCGATCTTCGAGAACCTCATCGCCCGCAACCTGCAAAGCAAGCTCGAACCGGTGCCCGGCCTGGCCGAGAGCTGGCGGCGCATCGACGAGCGCACGGTCGAGCTCTCGCTGCGCAAGGGCGTCAAATTCCACAACGGCGACGAGATGAACGCCGACGACGTGGTGTTCACCTTCGGTCCGGAGCGCATGTTCGGCCCGGGCGGCAACACGCCCTCGAGCAAGACCCTGTTCACCACCGTGATGACGCGCGACAGCGTCGAGGGCAAGACGCTGCCGCCCGAGGTCGTGGGCATCGCCAAGCGTGTCTGGCCGTCGCTCGAGAAGGTCGAAGTGGTCGACCGCTACACGGTGCGTTTCGTCAATCGT